>JAHEZB010000304.1 GCA_023251285.1 Chitinophagaceae bacterium
CACAATTCTGGAGCCTTGGTACGCTACCTGGTGGGCTTATTTATTATACGCCATCCTTGCCGTTCTGCTCATTTACTCACTTATAAAATACCGTACACGGCAATTAAAAGAAAAACATAAAGAGCTTGAAAAAACAATTCATGAAAGGACCGGAGAATTAAGTGCGCGGGTAGCAGAACTGGCAGTCATCAATAACGTACAGGAAGGTTTGGTAAGCAAACTGGATATGCAATCGATCTACGACCTGGTAGGAAATAAGATCCGCGATGCATTTGACGCGCAGGTTGTGCTTATCGGAACTTTTGATGAAACTACCGGCATGGAACATTTCAATTTTACTATTGAAAATGGAAAACGTTATTACCCTGATTCCCGTCCCTTTGACAAACTAAGAAAACAACTTATAGAAACAAAACAAAAAATTGTCATTAATAATATAGATGAGTCATTCAAATGGTTCGGGAATACAACAATCGCAGATACAGGAAATGTGAAATCCGCCATATTTGTGCCTTTACTGATTGGCGATAAAGTAAAACGGTATGTGAGCTTGCAAAATGTTGACCGGGAAAATGCATTTACAACTTCTGATGTTCGCCTATTAGAAACACTGGCAAATAGCATGAGCGTAGCATTGGAAAATGCAAGATTGTTTGATGAAACTACCCGGCTATTAAAAGAAACTGAACAAAGAACTGCAGAACTTTCTGTGATCAATAGTGTTCAGGAAGGCCTGGCGAAAGAACTGAACATGCAGGCGATATACGAATTGGTTGGAAATAAACTAAGCGATGTAATGCACACGCTTGACATTGATATTCGCTTATTTTCTCCGGAAACCAACCAGGTGTTTTATCCATATGTGCGGGATCAGGGCAAAATTATTGATGTAGCACCTTCCACAATGGCTGGTATGTCAAAACAGGTTTATGAAACCGGAAAAATTCTTATCATAAACGAAAACCTGGAAGAGCGAATGAAAGAATTGGGGTCTTATATTTTACCTGGAACTCAAGTGGAAAAATCTTTTATGGCTGTCCCAATTCTGGTAGCCAATACACCTCGCGGCATGGTTAGCATCAGCAATTATGAGAAAGAAAATGCTTTTAGTGATTCAGATGTCAGATTGCTCCAAACAGTCGTTTCTGCAATGAGCGTAGCCCTCGAAAATGCGCGGCTCTTTGATGAAACCAATCGTTTATTAAAAGAAACGGAACAACGGACGGCAGAACTGGGTGTTATCAACAGTGTCCAGGATGGGCTTGCAAAGGAATTGGATATGCAGGCAATTTATAACCTGGTGGGCGATCGTATCTGTCAATTATTTAATACTCAAATTGTGGTAATCCGCACATTTGATTATAAAACAGGCACTGAATATTTTCAATATGCTTTTGAAAAAGGAACTTATTATAAAATTAATCCACAGCCCTTTATTTGGGCAAGCAAGCAACTTATCCAATCAAAGAAACCCGTAAATATTAATGAAAACTATGTGGAAACCTCGAAAAAATTTGGTGGATCAGGTGTAACCACCGGCGAATCGCCCAAGTCTGCGCTGTTTGTTCCAATGATTGTTGGCGATGTAGTAAAAGGGTCAATCAGTCTGCAAAATGTAGATGTTGAAAATGCATTTAGTGAGTCCGACCTGCGGTTGCTGACAACGCTGACCAATAGCATGAGCGTCGCTTTGGAAAACGCGCGGCTCTTTGATGAAACAACACGATTATTGAAAGAAACAGAACAACGCACTGCAGAACTTGCCGTGATTAACAGCGTGCAGGAAGGTTTGTCAAAAGAACTGAATATCCAGGAAATTTACAATCTTGTTGGCGACCGGCTCTGCGATTTATTTCCTGATTCGCAAACGTTAGTAATCCGCACGTTCGATCATAAAAACGGTTTGGAACACTGGCAATATGCAAAGGAAAAAGGCGAGCGGCAATATGTGGATCCCCGGCCTTTAAACTGGAACAGCAAACAATTAATCTCAACAAAAAAGCCGTTGGACATCAAGAAAAATTATGTGGAAATGGCAAGCCGTTATGGTGGTACCGGCGTTACAAAAGGGGCGGCTCCCCAATCAGCTGTTTTTGTTCCCATGATAGTTGGAGATATTGTGAAAGGCTCGGTGAGCCTTCAAAATGTCGATAAGGAGAACGCCTTTGGAGATGCTGATCTGAGACTACTTACCACAATTACCAACAGCATGAGTGTAGCGCTCGAAAATGCCCGGCTATTCGCTGAAACCACTCATTTGCTTTCTGATGCCAAACAAAGAGCATCAGAACTTTCTACAGTAAATACTATAAGCAAGGCATTGGCGTCACAATTAAATCCTTCTGAGCTGATTCAGTTTGTTGGCGATCAGCTACGCGATCTTTTCAAAGCCAATATTGCTTATCTCGCTTTATTAAATAAGAAAACAAAAATGATTTATTTCCCCTACCAGTTTGGAGAAATAATGCCTGCACGAAAAATCGGCGATGGCCTCACTTCCAAAATAATCATGTCGGGAGAACCTTTGCTCATCAATAAAGATTTAAGCATCAAACATGAAGAAATGGGCATCTCACAAATGGGTACTCCTGCTTCTTCTTACCTGGGAGTTCCAATTCCGGAAGGCGACGAATTTATTGGGGTGTTGAGCGTACAGAGTACTGAACAGGAAAATCGTTTTAACGAAAACGACCAGCGCCTCCTTACTACAATCGCTTCTTCTGTTGGTGTTGCCCTGCGCAATGCGCAACTTTTTGAAGACGTGGAACAGGCAAAAATGGAAGCTGAAAAAGCCAGTAAAATTGCAGAAAAAGCCAATGAAGCCAAGAGCGCATTCCTCTCTACTGTAAGCCACGAATTAAGAACGCCGCTAACGTCCGTTTTGGGTTTTGCCAAAATAATCAATAAGCGGTTGAATGATAAAATATTTCCGGTTGTAGATCAGAGTGATCCTAAAACAGGAAAAACAATCGCGCAAATCAATGAAAATTTACAAGTGGTTATTTCAGAAGGAGAAAGATTGACGCACCTGATAAATGATGTGCTTGACCTGGCAAAAATTGAAGCCGGCAGAATGGAATGGGACCAGGAAAACGTATCGCTGGCGGAAGTGGTGGAAAGAGCAGTTTTAGCAACAACTTCCCTTTTTGATCAAAAAGGAATTAAGCTTATTAAAAAAACTGATAACACCATCCCTGATATTATCGGTGATCCTGATAAATTGATCCAGGTGGTTATCAACCTTTTCTCTAATGCAGTAAAATTTACAGAAAAAGGAAATGTTACCTGCGAAGTTTCTCAAAAAGATAATGAAGTAATTGTTAGTGTTTCTGATACCGGGATTGGAATAGCGCCTGAAGATTATGGAGCTGTCTTCGAACAATTCAAACAGGTTGGTGGCGATACACTTACCGATAAGCCAAAAGGAACCGGCCTCGGCTTGCCGATTTGTAAAGAAATTGTAGAGCATCATGGCGGCCGCATTTGGGTCGAAAGTAAACTTGGAAAAGGAAGCACCTTTTCTTTCGCCATTCCTTTTGTTCTTTCAGACAATAATAATATTAAAAAGCAGAAGCCGATTCATTTAGACGAATTGGTAAAACAGCTGAAAGAACAGATGGTGTTTTCAAAATTAAGATCGAATGGAAAAATGTCTACCATTCTTGTAGTGGATGATGATGATTCCATCCGGTCATTGCTCGAACAGGAATTAAGTGAAGCCGGCTATTTAATAGAACAGGCAACAAATGGTAAACAGGCGTTGGAATGCATTCGCAAGAATCGTCCTGACCTGATCATCCTCGACGTTATGATGCCTGAAATGAATGGCTTTGATGTGGCGGCTATTTTGAAAAATGATCCGCAGACAATGGATATCCCGATCATTATTTTGTCAATAGTTCAGGACAAGGCAAGAGGTTTTCGGATTGGAGTTGACAGGTATTTAACCAAACCAATTGACACAGCGCAACTCTTTACAGAAGTGGGAAACCTTTTAGAACAGGGAAAATCTAAAAGAAAAGTAATGGTGGTGGATGAAGACAGCGCAGCGGTGCGGTCTCTTACAGATGTTCTGCAAACAAAAGGATACCAGGTAGTGGAATCGGACGGGAAAGAACTGGTACAAAATGCGATTGCCACACAGCCTGACATCATTATTCTAAATTCAGTTTTCTCCGGTAAACAGGAAATTGTACAAACGCTCCGGTTTGAAAAAGGATTGGAAAATGTCTTGTTTTTTATTTATCAGTAAACCGATTCGAAAATGTGAAAATTAGCTGATGTGATAACGCAGTAAATGAACAAATAATTGCTATTTATATTTTCTTTCA
>JAHEZB010000305.1 GCA_023251285.1 Chitinophagaceae bacterium
CATTGCCATACAGCAGGCGTCCGATGGTATCGTACATCAGCGCGTCCGGGTTATTCATTGTTGTTGACATCTCGTTATAAACAGCGCCTTTTTCTTGTATCTGAAGCGTCTTATCAGGATTTTGTGAAACGCCCCAATTCCTTACTTCGCGACTAACTTCTTCGTTCGTGTAATCAGGGTATAAAAGCGCATCCAGGTATTCTTCAAAAAGTGAATAAAAAATATCTTTACCTGCGCCCGTGTAAAAATCATAAGCCGTATAAAGCTGGTTGGTAAAGGCATTTGAGCGCGTAAGAGTCATCCCTTCCCTGGTGTTTATATTATGTCCTTTGTTTCCTTTAGTAATGAGTAAATGTTCCTGTGTATGTGGCTCGCCTCTGTCAGAAACCGGAAAAGTATTTACCCAGAAAAAGACCTGCGGAACAGACTCTATTTGTAAAAGGTCAAGTGTAAAACCTGTTTTTTCATGAATAAAACGCCCGCCCATCGGGCTATTGGCGTCGTTAAGATAAACAGAAACTACTTTGAAACCATCTACCTGCTGATTTTGAGTAAGAGTACCCAGCGTTTCTTTCTGGGCATTTGTACGAATGGAGATTAAAGAAAATGAAAGGCAAATAGATGCAGCTAATAATGAAAAATTTTTAAGTTTCATACCAGGTTTTAATTTATTTAGAAAAAATTGATTGGTTTTTTCAAAAGGCGTTTGCAAACTCATCTGATAGTATTAAAAAATGAGCTCCTTTATTTTCCTGAGTTCGGATTGTGTAGTAAACATACAAAAAATAAAGATTTTTATTTTAAATAAATAGCATCAGTAACATGTACGCTGAATAACGAATCAAATTTTTTAAGAAAGTTTTGCTCTAAAGCGTCGTGCGTCACGAATATCCGAACGATACGTATACCTTGGGGTCTGTCAATTTTCCAATAGACCCCCTATTCTATTTTTGATTCACTTGAGTTCAGCTCATTATATCATTTCAATATTTACCTTAAAAACCTATATTTTTCTCAACCATTTTTGGTTTAAGTTTTCAATTGCTTTAAGGTTTGGAATGGAATAATTTGCGTTTTCGCAGGGAAAAAACTTTTGATAACCCAAACCGGTTTCGTTTATTTTACAAACTTTCCCGAATAAATTAAATCAAGTCGGAGATTAAAGAAATTACGTTGCTTTTTTTTCTGAGAAGGAATGCAGAAATGCGTAATCGTCGCTGCAGTCGGATTCACGCGCAGGGCACATGGCCACACTTCACTAACAATTCACGCTCCCTAGGGCGACCTTTGTCCTGTCTCCGTTTCCTTACGCACAAACAACCAAGGGAGGCAAAGCCAACAGCAAAACATTAAAAAAAATAAAATATCAAATAAAAAATAAAATAAACCAAAAAGCCCATACATTTACATTACCCTTTTGATTAATGTCACGCTAACATCATAATTAATCTAAAAGCTTTTTACTACTTCTGGCGTCACCCCGATTATCTATCATTTAAAAACCAATGTTATGTTTAGGAAACTAACGAAGCAAGTAGTATGCTATTGTCTTCTCTTTTCGTCCTGCAGTCTTTATGCTCAATCTCCCGGTGGCATAGCCCGCCATTCTGTTTGGCTGAAAGGTAAATTTTTTGCTGATTCAAGCTCAACTGCGTCGCTGAATTTTAATCCGGCAACAAGCCTGGATAACACCAGCTTGCAAATCAGGTTTCCGGGCAATATGGACGATTTGAGACGGGCAACCATTTTTACGGTTTACCACTTCCCCGGAATTGATCAGGATGCTCCGGTATGGAAGATGAACGGAGGCTTCGGCGATCTTTTTCTATCTTCAAGACAGGTGTACAGTGAAAGCGGAAAAATGAAAATGATGTTCGAAAAAACAGGCACGGAAACGACAAAAAAGCCGGAAACCGTTATTTCCACTTATGTGAGACAACAAAATTCATTGTCTGCCGGAAACACGGTCAGTAATAATGAGGTTGACATTCAGTTTGGCAACGCCACTCCTTCCCCGCAGTCCCCTCAATCAAACGGATTGGTTGCCGAGTTTATAGTGTATGAAACTATTTTAAAAGAAAAACAAATTGCGAGGATAGAAAGCTATTTAGCCATAAAATATGGTATCACCCTGGAAAAAAACTATGTGAATAGCCAGGGGCAAACAATATGGAACAGAAAAACTGAAGACCTTTATTCAAACAATATTGCAGGAATTGGCAGGGATGACCTTTCGACACTCTATCAAAAACAGGGCACGAGTTGTAGTGCATCTGATCAATTGGCAATTGGGGTAGATAAAATTGCTCAGTCCAACAGTAAGAATACCGGTAAATTAAACGACAAGGATTATTTGATCTGGGGCGATAATGCCGGCAATTTTACATTCAGCCGTGGTACAGATGCAAAAGGAAATAATGTTCTTCTTACTGAGAAAAAATGGTTGATGAAAAGCGCCGGTGAGACAGCCGCCACTATTTCGACCGAATTAGAAATTGACACTAAAACTTTGCTTACTGCCGGTTTTCCCAAAGAGTACTTCTGTTTGGTTATCGATCGTTCGGGAACCGGTGATTTCGCTCCGGAAAATTGCACCTACATTACACCAAACAATATTTCGCCGGATGGAATTGCCAGTTTTAGTGGAATAAAGTGGGATATAGATGGTTCGGGCAAAGACGCTTTCAGTTTTGGTCTGAAAACCAAGGTAAATAATCTGATCGCAGATGCTGATGCAGCGAAACTTCTCTCCTTTCAAGTCTATCCAAATCCAACAACTGACGGTCGTTATAATATTGCTGTTACGCTAAATAAACCTACCGACATTCATATCAGTATATACGATATTCATCTGAACCTGATAGAAACTAAAAAAGCAGCCGGGCAGGCTAATTACCTCATAACGGGAAAAATAAACGCGGCCTCAGGTTCATACATTATAAAACTATTTACCCCCGGTAAGGAATTTTCCCAAATAATTATTAGACCATAATCGATTTTCCCAATGGCCGGCTCCCGGCCTTTCAAATTTTGAAATATATGAAACGTTTTCCACTCCGCCTGCTTGCAATTTTTATCGTATGTCTATGTTCGTCCGGCTATGCCGATGCGCCAACTTCACATGCGGCTAATAATCCATGGACGCATATAGATTATAATAAATTCCTGGATAAAGCAGGTACTCATTCTTCCCGGAAGAACCGGGACATTAAACTGCTGAAAGTAGAAAAGTGGGCGACCAGCCAGGGAACTGACATTAACCTGGCCGCAGCATCGCTGCATGTCCCCGCCGGTGCTATGATATCCCAGGCATTGATATCAGTAACCGCCTTGCGGCATATTGATATCCCCGCTCTGGACCCGGGATTGGTTAACGTAACTGATCAGTATTCCGGCTACCGTTTTTTGCCCCATGGAAGCCATTTCAAAAAGCCTGTTACTATTAGCCTGGGATATGACGAAACAAAAATACCCAGGGGATATACTGCCAGGGATGTCGTCACTTTCTTTTTTGATGAGAAAGGTAAACGCTGGGAACAACTACCGAGAACGTCTGTAGACGAAACCAATAAAAAGATTATTTCTACCTCCACCCATTTTACTGATATGATCAATGGTGTACTGGAAGTGCCCGAGTCGCCTGCAACGTTAGCCACTACCCCGAATTCTATGTCCGGTATCCAGTATCCTGATGCCACTTCTCAAATTGTGACTATAGCCCCACCGGCTGCCAACTCATCCGGGAGTGCTGTATTGGACTACCCGATTATGCTGCCAGCCGGCAGGAACGGCATGCAACCTGATCTAAGCGTACAATACAACAGCAGTGGTTCCGACGGATGGCTGGGACTTGGCTGGGACCTCGGAACGCCGGCAGTTTCCATCGAAACACGGTGGGGAGTACCGCGGTATGATGCGAACCTTGAAACAGAAACCTATACCCTTGATGGCGCACAACTGAGCCCGGTATCCCACCGCACTACCGCAATTGGCCGTACCAGTGAGAAGCAGTTTTACCCGAGGGTGAATAATGATTTCCAGAAGATCATCAGGCATGGCAGCAATCCTTCCAATTACTGGTGGGAAGTGACAGAGAAAAATGGTACCCGGAAGTTTTTTGGAGGTGATCCGGCAAGTGGTATTGACCCAACCGCTACCCTTACGGACGCCGGCGGCAACATAGGGTATTGGGGGTTAACGGAAGTACGGGATGCCAACGATAATTTTGTAAAATATCGCTATACAAAAGTAACTGATGCCGGCACACTTAATGGTAATCCCGGTTATAACCTGTACCTGGCATCGGCGAGCTATACCGGCCATGGAA
>JAHEZB010000007.1 GCA_023251285.1 Chitinophagaceae bacterium
ACGGAACTGGAAGTGTTTTAAAAACGTTCTTAGCAAAAGGAGAGATATCAATTATTGGTTGCAACGAATTAAAATCCGTTGTTACAAAATGAATCGTTCCTACGGAACTCGAAGTGTTTTACATCTTCTTAGCAAAAGGATGAATATTGAAGATTCATATTTTCGCACATGAATACATCAGCACATTTGCATAACAGCAAATCAGCACTTACCAACATTAATTACTACAATAGCAATTGTTACATTTGCACATTGGCAAAACAGCACATTAGTACATTAATTAAATGAGTAAAACAAAGACTGCTTTTTTTTGCAACAATTGCGGACAGGAATCTACCAAATGGGTTGGGAAATGTCCGTCGTGCAATGAATGGAATACGTTCGTTGAAGAAGTAATTGTCAGAGGAAATGAAAAACCAAAAAGCGAGTGGAAAGAATATTCGGGATTAAGCGGGGGATTAAAAACCATTTCATTACAGGATGTAACAAGCAGTGAAGAAAAAAGGATTGTAACAGACGATGCAGAACTGAATCGCGTACTTGGAGGAGGAATTGTTTTAGGAAGCATTGTATTGATTGCAGGCGAACCAGGAATTGGTAAGTCTACACTTTTTTTGCAGGCTTCTTTGCAGCTGAAAAATATTCGCACTTTATATATCAGCGGTGAGGAAAGCGAGCAGCAAATAAAAATGCGTGCGGACAGGTTGCAAATTGTAAATGATGATTTTTTTCTTCTGACGGAAACGAACACTCAAACGATTGTCAAAGAAATAAAAAAAGTAAAACCTCAATTGGTAATTGTTGATTCCATTCAAACCTTACAATCTCCATACATCGAATCCTCTCCGGGAAGCGTATCTCAAATTAGAGAAAGCGCCGCAGAGCTTCAGCGGTTTGCCAAAGAAAGTAACACACCGGTTTTTTTGATTGGCCACATCACAAAAGATGGAAATATTGCCGGCCCCAAAATTTTGGAACACATGGTTGATACGGTTTTGCAATTTGAAGGCGACCGCCATTATGCTTATCGCATTTTACGAACGTTAAAAAACCGTTTCGGCTCTACTTCTGAGTTAGGAATTTATGAAATGAGCAGTGAAGGAATGAAAGAGGTAAAAAATCCGTCAGAAATTTTAATAACGCAAAAAGAAGAACAATTAAGTGGCGTTGCAATCGCAGCAACTATGGAAGGAATTCGCCCATTGCTCATTGAAGTGCAGGCATTGGTTACCCAGAGTGTTTATGGAACGCCACAAAGAACCAATACCGGTTTTGATTTGAGGAGATTGCAATTGTTGCTCGCCGTTTTGGAAAAGCGTGGCGGATTTCATTTTGGTGTTAAAGATGTTTTTATCAATATTGCCGGGGGATTAAAAGTGGAAGATCCTTCTATTGACCTCGCTGTTCTCAGCGCTTTACTTTCTTCTTATGAAGATACGCCGTTGCCGATGCAGATTTGTTTTTCTGGAGAAGTTGGATTAAGCGGAGAGATCAGAGCCGTAAACCGCATTGAACAAAGAATTGCGGAAGCGGAAAAACTAGGTTTCGAAAAAATAATTGTAAGTAAATACAATACGAAAGGATTGGGAAAAAATAAATTCAATATCGAAGTGGTTCCGTTGGGGAAAGTGGAAGAATTGTACCGGTATTTATTTTAAAGCAAATCCGCTTTAATGCTGAACACTTACTTTTTTTATATCTCTCATTATGCAAGTTCCAGGACAAGATTCCCTTCCTGATAAAATCATTTCTGCCAGCAATTCAATTATAGAAATGCCGGAAGAAAAAGCCAGGGAAGAATTAATTTTTTTGATCAACGAATTAATCAATAAAGATTTTCATTCACTGATACAATTACTTTATCGCATTGACGTAAACGAAAAGAAGATCCGGTTATATTTAGAAGAAAATTCCGACAAAGACTCGGCATCTGTTTTAGCAGATTTAATTATTGAAAGACAACTGCAAAAAATTGAAAGTAGAAAAAAATATACGTATAAAAATAATGCTGATGATCATGACGAGAAATGGTAATCAGCTTTTTTCATACATCAGCTTTCTTACTTCTTCTTTATTTTCCTTTTCTTTTTTTAAATCAAATCCGGTCCCAAAAACCTGGTCCCACATATGTGTGCTTACGCCAAAGCCTTTGTCTTCACTTTTATAATGATGCAGATGATGATTGCGCCAGATCGGTTTCATCCATTTGAACGGCGGATTCCACGCGTGAATGGCATAATGCATGCTTCCATAAAGAAGATAACCTAACAGAAAGCCCGGAAAAAAAGCAAAAGCATTTGTTCGCATCGCAGCATACGTTAAAAGGAATACAATCGATGCAATAATAAGACTTGGTACGGGTGGCATAAACAAACGTTGCTTATCTCTCGGAAATTCATGATGGTTTCCATGCAAAACATAACTGATTCTTTGAATGCGCGGATTGTCGCTTGTCCAATGGAAAACAAAACGATGCATGATGTATTCAAAAAACGTCCAGAAAAAAACCCCCGATAGAAAAAGCAGGGCAATGATCGATGGAGCAAAGCCGAATTTGAGGTTTGAATAAAAAGGTAAAAAAATAACAACCGGTAAATATAATCCCCAGATAACCAGCGGATGTGTTTTAGTAAAGTATTCTAAATATTGGCTTCTGAATATCTGCGCCTGACCTTTATTATGAATTTTCTCAAATTTCATACGCTTACATTTCTGTTGCAAAAATAAGACGAAATATTGTTCCAACTTTTCCCGTTCATCAATTCTAACTGTAACAGTTAGGGTATAAAAATTGCCAGATATCCTGATGACATTTTATGATCTGCAAATAATTACCTTGCAAGCGAATTAAAATCTTATTGATGAAATTAGTTTCTTATTTAAAAGAAGAACAGGAGCAATTAGCGCTTTTAGTAAATGGATTTTTGTTTGATACGGATAATTTAAATCCGAATTTACCGGTAACGATGACGATGTTTTTAAACTATTGGGACGATGCGTTTCCGATTGCCCATTCTATCAATCGACAGTTGGTAGAAGGAACGAGTCGTTATCGTGCAATACCCGTCGATGAAGTAGAACTAATAGCACCGGTAACCAGTCCTACGAGTTGCCGCGATGCCTACGCTTTTCGTCAGCATGTGGCTACAGCTCGCAGAAACAGAAATGCGCCAATGATCCCTGAATTTGACCAATTCCCGGTTTTTTATTTCACGAATCACAACAGCATTACAGGGCCAGGTAAAATTATTTGTATGCCGGATCATTTTAATAAACTTGATTTTGAATTGGAAGTAGCAATCGTCATCTGCAAGCCGGGAAAAAATATAAAAGCGTCTGAAGCAGATGAATATGTTGGAGGCTATATGATCATGAATGATTTTAGTGCCCGCACTTTGCAGATGGAAGAAATGAAATTAAATCTTGGCCCTGCAAAAGGAAAAGATTTCGCTACCACGATAGGTCCGTGGCTCGTTACTGCGGATGAATTGGAAGAATTTAAAATTGCACCAAAAGAAAATCATACGGGAAATGCGTACAATTTAAAAATGAAATGCAGCGTGAATGGGGTGCAGGTAAGCGAAGGAAATTTTGCAGATATGGATTGGACTTTTGCGGAAATCATTGAGCGTTGCAGTTATGGCGTGCAATTATATCCCGGCGATATTATTGGCAGTGGAACAGTTGGCACAGGATGTTTCCTGGAATTGAACGGAACCGGAAAATTAAACGATCCAAACTACCAGGAACAATGGTTGCAGCCAGGTGATAAGATCGAAATGGAAGTTGAAGGACTTGGAATATTAAAAAACACCATTGAAAAAGACGAAAGTGATTTTTCTATTTTGGATTTGAAAAGGAATCATTCCTGAGTTTTTATCAGCAGTAAATAAAGAAATATCTTGTTTTCTTATTTTCTAACTGTATGAGAATTGTGTTGACGTCTAACTTTAATTACTAATTTTAAAAGGGTAGAAACGAATTATGCACGTGATACAAATGATTCAAAACAGGATTTATGAAATCCGCGGCGAAAGAGTAATGCTGGATTTTGATTTAACAGCTCTCTATGAAGTGCCGACCAAAGCATTAAATCAGGCTGTAAAAAGAAATATAAAACGATTCCCGGAAGATTTTTTATTCCGGCTCAATTTAACAGAATGAGAAAGGATCCGGTCACAATTTGTGACCGCATCGGAAAGTGTTATTTACCTGCAGCCACAAAATGTGACCGCATCACAAAACAAAAGAAATATCAATGTGAGCCCCTATGCCTTTACAGAACAAGGTGTGGCGATGTTAAGCGGTATTTTAAATTCTGAAAAAGCAATTAGCATAAATATTGCGATTATGCGTGCATTTGTTGAAATAAGAAGAGTTATTTTGAAAGAAAATAATGTGGCAGAACAAATAAAGCAACTTAAAAATCATTTAGGCGAGCACGATACACAATTAAACCAAATATATGACGCCCTCGAAAATTTATTAGATGAAAAAGCAAGCGAGAGAAAATGGAATGAGCGCCAAAGAATTGGCTTTAGAAAATAACAAACTACCGGTGTTGCTCATAAAAATTTACCGGAACAGATTCTTTCAAAATTTTCATCTCTTCTTCTGTTAGTAACTCTTTATCTATCGTTTCAACTGCTTCTTTCAATTGCTCCATGGTTCGGACTCCGACAACCGCGGCCGTAACTGCGGGATTTTTTAAAACATATTGAATTGCCGTTTGCGCACTATTTCTATCATTTGAAGAAACGGATTGAATTGCTTGGGCAGCAGCAGCCACTTGTGATTCATTAAAATTCAAATATGGTTTTGCCGCTTTGTCGATCAGTAAGCCGGAAGCAACGCTGCCTCTTACCAAAACGCCGATATTATTTTCATGCAACATTTGTAAAGTGCTTTCTTCCGGACGTCGATCCAGTAAACTATACTGAGTCATCACACTTACGATATTTGATTTTTTAATAAATTCCCTAATCACATTTGGCCTGATTGACGAAAGTCCATAATAGCGGATCTTTCCTTGCTTGACTAGTACTTCAAACGCTTCAATTGTTTCGTCAATATTATCTTCCATTGTTCCTCCATGCGATTGAAAGAGATCAATACAATCAGTTTGCAATCTTTTCAAACTGTCATCTGCGCATTTCAAAATATAATCTTTCCGCGGATTCCAATCCCATCCGCTGCCGTCCGCGCGCCAGTGGTTTCCGGCTTTTGTTGCGATAATTACTTTATCTCTTTTTCCTTTAAACGCCTTTCCCAGTAACGTTTCATTCATTCCTTTATCGTATAGATCTGCAGTATCAAAATAATTGATGCCCAGATCAACTGCTGCATCAATTATTTGAGTAAAATCTTTTTGATCCGGCTTTAAAGACATACAACCAAAGCCGATTTTACTAATATTGAGCGAAGACTTCCCAAGAATTTGATATTTCATTCTTCAAAGTTACCTTTTTAATAAAATGTCTTCTTGCACCTGAATTGCGCGAAGAGGAAATCTTATTATTTATTGGTTTACTGAAAGACGGTGCATTTGTTATTTTCTATCCACAAACACAATTTGTTCCTCTTTCAAAAGCGGCAAACCTTTGAATCTTAAAACCACATTGGCGACTGTAGCCACATCTTTTTCGCAATAAACAGAAATACGCTCCAGGTTTTTTTCTTTCCAATATACATTTCCTACCTGGCTGCCGTCAATATCGTCTTTTGGAGAGGGAACACCGAGAACCGCTGCCAGCAATTTTAAAGAAGTGTAATGTTTGTAGTCGCCAAAACGCCACAAATGCAATGTATCGAGTACAGGTGTTTCCCATGGCTTCATATTTTGAAAATCAATGTAAGACGGGATCGGAATATGATTGATCAACATTCTTCTGCACAGAAAAGGCATATCAAACTCTTTGATATTGTGGCCGGTAAAAATCCAATTATGATGATTCGCATGCAATTGCTTCAGTGTGTCAATAAATTGATTCAAAAGTTCTTTTTCATTGTCAGAACACAACGATTTTATCCTGAATTGCCATGCGGTACCGTTGGAAGTACTATTTTCTTTTTTGAAATATCCAAAACTGATGCACGCAACTTTTGCAAATTCAGCGAGGATTGCAGCGCGAATTCCATAATAATCTTCCGCACTTGTATCAGGAGGAAGCGACCGTGATATTTTTTCTGTCCATAATGCTTTCCATTCCTCATCCAGTAAATGAAAATGTTCCTTTTCAGAAACCGTTTCGATATCTATTACAAATAAATTTTCGATAGCTATTTGGTTCATCTGTTTGTTTGGTAAAATGAAGCGATGATTAAAGATAATTAAAGACGCACATATACTTGTACTATTATTTTTAAAAAAAATCCCGGTTCTAACTCGGAACCGGGATTTTAATAAAGATAATTAAAGTCTTCTATTGTGTTTTATCGTGTACCTGCGTATCTTTTTTCGGCGGCGGCATGTTAATGATCGAACTTCCTTTTTCAGGAGTAACAGTTTGAACCGGTTTTAGAAAATATTGCTCCATTCCCTGGATCTGTTGTAGAAGTTGCTGTACGATCTGATTTTCATAAGCCAAAGCTTGTTGTTGATTATCGTTAAGACTATTGAAATACATAATCTGCTGTTCCAGATCTGTTCTCAAAGCATCAGAGACTTTTTTTGCAAGGACGGTATCTCCTGATTTGTAAGCCGCTAATAAAAACTGACCGGATATCTGATCCTGCTGCTGCCTGCGGGAAGCCATTCCGTAAGGGAAATTTTCCTGCAGCATGTTTTTATCGCATTTTTCCAAAAGCTGTCTTGCATCCGCCATTTTTCCATGATCAGCAAGATCATTGGCTACTTGTGCATATTGCATTCTGATGGTATTCAGATGCCTGCGGTTTTCTTCATCAAAATAAACACCCGGAACGTTGGCATTTCCGAATTGGAATTTTTTCATCATTACATCGTAAGCCCATGTATCATTCACTTCGCTGTTTTTAACAGGAACCAATCTGTAAGTAAGTCCATCTGTTCTTAAATATTGCTGAAAGCCCAAATCACTATAAGGGGAAGTGAAATAGATCGGCCGCTTCCAATTGTTGGCAGCAATAATGTTCAGAATAGCGCTTTCATTTTTCATGAGCGCATTTTTAGGAATCGTAAAATCTAATTCACTCACAACACTATCGCCGGGATTTACGGTTCCGTTTTGCCTTACGAAGTTTGTATCTACCGGAACTTTTACATTCTTAGTAGGAAAAACATTCAGAAAATCTGAACCATTCTGATACATTCTTGTTGGATCATTACTTCCTGCATAATCTTTCATCATGGTATCCAGGTCCATGGGTTTAGTCTGATCTACTTTAGCTCCCGGCAAGTCAGGGAAATAATAGATCGCATCTCTATTGCTTCCTATTATTTGTTCCGGACTCCAGATAACCGGTATTGGCGCACTTTTATTTACCGCGTAACGCAGCTGGTTGATGTACCAATCGGTGCCCAACAAACTGGAATTAATGACCCTGATATCTCTTCTGATTCCCAGTACTTCCTGTGCAAACCACAGCGGGTAAGTATCATTATCTCCAAAAGTGATCAGAATCGCATTAGGGGCACAACTTTGTAAGTAATCAATGGCCAGGTCTCTCGCTAATGTTTTATGGCTGCGGTCGTGGTCATTCCATTCCTGGCTGGCCATCAGCACCGGAACTGCGAGCAGGCATAAAGCGCCTGCAACATAATTGGCGGTTCTGCTGTTCATATATTTTTCGAAAAGCTCTTTCACGTACATTACTCCAAGCCCGATCCAAATGGCAAAAGCATAAAAAGATCCAACGTATGCATAATCCCTCTCACGCGGCTGGTTTCCTGCCTGGTTTAGATAAAAAACAATCGCAATTCCCGTAAAGAAAAATAATAAAAAGACCACGAGCGTATCACGTTTATCTTTTTGATATTGATAAATAAGCCCCAATATTCCGAGCAACAAAGGCAAGGCAAATAACGTGTTATGTGATTTGTTATGTTTGAGCGTATCCGGCATTTTACTTTGGTCGCCGAGTCTCGCATTGTCCCAGAAAGAAATTCCGGTAAGCCAGTTTCCATCGCGCACATTTCCCATATCTATTCCCTGCAGATCGTTTTGTTTTCCTGCAAAATTCCACATGAAATAACGCCAATACATCCAGTTGAGCTGGTAAGCAAAAAAGAAACTGATATTATCAGCCATCGTAGGCTTTGAATAATATTTTCCTGTCTTCGGATCTTTTCCAATGCCTGCAAAGTTTGCATAATAATCTGCGTGCCCCTGGTCGTTGCTGTTGTCCCACATTCTTGGAAAAAAATGAAGGTCTGATGGATCGTAAACCGTTACAACCTTTTTACCTTTCTTTTCGTATTTGTTGGTTCCTTTTACGTAAACATCTTCGTATTTCTGGTCAGTTGGCTCATCTGTAAAATCCTGGCCTTTCAGAATCGGCCAGTCGCCATATTGTTCACGGCTCAGGTATCCTTCAAGGCTGAGTGGGTTATCTACGTTAAACATATCAATTGCCGGATCTGCCAAAGAGCGGATCATCGTAGTGAAATAAGTAGAAAATCCAAGAATTACAAAAGCAAACGCCCACATGGCCAGCCTTAAAAAATTCCAGTTCTTCTTCTTTGCCACCCTTAATAAAATAAAAATGATAACTGCCAGCAATACAAAGAAAAAAGTGAACCCCGTAAAGAAAGGCGCGCCAAAACTATTGGTAAATAAAATATCAAAATCAGAAGCCAGTTTTATAGTCCATTGAATCATCGGAACCTGTACAATTCCAGTAATAACGCACGCTGCTACAAAAGCCCAAACCGTTCCCCATTTGGTTACTGTATACCGCTTAAAATAATAGAGCATTACAATAGCAGGAATAACAAGAATTGGTAATAAATGTACGCCTACTGCAAGCCCGATCATGTAAAAAATCAAAATCAGCCACTTGTCTGCAGGTGTGAAATTTCCTTTAATTCCATTTAATTTTTCATTGGTTACCGCTTGTTCCCATTTGAGCGCCAGCCAAAAAACGATGGCAGTAAAAAAAGAAGAACTTGCATAAACTTCTGATTCTACGGCGCTGTACCAAAATGAATCGCTGAAAGTATAAGCAAGAGCACCTACTGCCCCTGCAGCCATGATCGTAAAGATTTGATTACTGGTCAGCGGATTGATATTGTTTTTCTCATAAATCTTACGGGCAAAATGAGTAATGCTCCAAAACAAAAACAATATGGTAAAAGCACTCATCAAAGCGCTCATACTGTTCAAACCTAGGATCGCATTGTTTGGATTGGAAAACGGAATCATGAAGATCCTTCCAAGCATGATAAACAGCGGCGCTCCCGGAGGATGTGGAATTTGAAGTTTGTAAGCACTGGAAGCAAATTCACCGCAATCCCAAAAACTGCCGGTAGCCTCCATGGTTGATAAATAAACAACTGCTGCGATGGCAAATATCACCCAGCCTGTTATGTTGTTCGTGCGTTTATAGTTCATATTTTGGATTTAACAGGGGGCAAATATAAAGCTATGATTCGTACATTTCTACCGGCTGGTTTTTTTTTATACAAAGGATTGTTAATTTGTTTTTGTTTGCCTTTGTCCAGCAGAAAACTTTCCCATTAGTCGATATCCCGGACAAATAACTTTTGATGACAAATAGCCGGTATTTGTGCCGGCAAAACCAAACTATCGCAGTTCTTCAACGGCTGACTAATTTATATTTGAAAGGAATCTGCGAAGTGCTTGTTCGATATCCACTACATATCTGCTTCGCTGCATAGATCGAAGCGGTATCGAAGGTGTATCGAAGGTGTATCGAAGACAAATACAGCGAAATATAGAAAAGATAGCTTGTCTTATACTGAGAAAACTTTACAGGTTAGGGTGATAACACTGCATGAACTTTACACTCTTTTTAATATTACTGAATAAGCTTTACAGGTTTAATCTTTTATGTCCATATTTTATATAATGGTTGTTTTGTTTGTATCCCGCCAATTAAAGCTTTCGCCTTGATACTCTATACCTGGTAAAAAGCAATCGATGGGTATTTTCACCGAAACGTAAATTTTATTTTTGGCGCGCCTTCATTTAATTTTGACTTTTTATTTGCAGGTTAAGAATACCAAACAGCGATAATTTGGTACATTCTTTTCTCTAAAAAACAGGGTTTAAACTTCATTGAAAAAAGCATTTCTTCAACTCCATTTTGCTGTAATCCTTGCCGGCTTTACTGCAATTTTAGGAAAACTGATTACCTTAAATGAAGGGCTTTTGACCGCTTACCGTATGCTTCTAACGGTTGTAATTCTCGCGATTATTTTATTTTTTAAAAAACAATTAAAAAAGTTGTCCTGGAAAAACACGCTTACGCTTTTTGGTGTAGGCGCGATTATTTCTTTGCATTGGGTGAGCTTTTATGGCAGCATCAAATATGCAAATGTTTCTGTATCAGTGACCTGTTTATCTACGATTGGGTTTTTTACTTCCTTGTTTGAACCATTGATCAGGAGAAGAAGAGTGGATTTTGTAGAAGTATTTCTTGGAATGCTGGCAATTGTCGGCGTTTATCTCATTTTTAATTTTTACCCCGAATATGAAACCGGCATCATCTTCGGAATTATTTCTGCCATGCTTGCCTGTCTTTTTCCCATTTTGAACAAGACATTATTGAACCGGTTTTCGCCCAATACGGTAACACTTTATGAAATGAGCGGCGGTTTTATCACGCTTTGTTTTATTCTGCCCATTTATCTTCAATTCTTTCCTGCCTCTTATTTTATTCCTACTTCTACAGATTGGTTGTGGCTGCTGATACTCGCCGGCGTTTGTACAGTTTTTGCTTTTAACTTGAGTTTGCAGGCATTGAAGCATATTTCTGCATTTACCACCAACCTTACTTACAATTTTGAACCGGTTTATTCCATCATCCTGGCCTTTATTATTTTTAAAGAAAACAAGTTTTTAGGTCCGGGATTTTATTTTGGGTTTGCTTTAATTCTGTTGGCCGTTTCTCTTCAAATGGCAAGAATTTACCAGGAAAGGAGGAAGGGAAAATTGTTATAGGTTAAAGACGATTTGAAATAGAAAAAAGGGTTATTTGTTTGCTTGCCCGAAATTAATAATTCTCTTCTACATTTATATATTTATAAAGAAATCTGCTTTTCATTTATCCGCGCCATTTTGCTTATTTTTAAGAAAATATAATTTGGACTGTAATTGCTGTTTAGCTTATCTTTGCACCCGTAAAAGATTAGTGAAAGGGAACGGAAGCGTTCCCTTATTCTATTTCTAAAACAGAACACAGAATAATGATCACAGAAACTGAGAAGATTGAAGAATTTGTAGAACACTTTATCAAAAAAACGGATGGCTTATTTCTGATAGAGGTAAAAAGTGCTCCGGGAAATAAAATCACCGTTTTACTGGATGGCGATAAAGGGGTTACCATCGATAACTGTACCGCTGTTAACAAAGCTCTTTATAAATTTATTGAAGAAACACAGCTTTTTGGAGAGAACAACTTTTCATTGGAAGTTTCTTCATTTGGAGTAGACAGACCGCTGGTATTATTAAGGCAATACAAAAAAAATATTGGCCGAACAGTAGAAGTTGTATTAACCGACGGCGAAAAGTTAGAAGGGAAGCTGCTTGACGCGAATGAAGAACAAATTATTATTGAACAAAAAACAGGTAAAGGAAATAAAATGACAACAAAAACAACAACAATATTATTTAATCAGATAAAGCACACAACCGTGCTGATAACTTTTTAAAATCACCGTATGGCAAGTATTAATTTAATAGAATCCTTCCAGGAATTCAAAGACGCTGAAAACATTGACAGGCCTACCTTAATGAAGGTAATGGAAGATGTATTTAAAACCTTGATCCGCAAAAAATACGGTTCAGATGAAAATTTTGACGTAATCGTAAATGATCAGAAAGGTGACCTGGAAATTTTCAGAAGGCGCACCATTGTAGATGATGATGATTTGTATAATACGCTTACGGAAATAGAATATAAAGACGCGATAAAAATAGAACCTGACTACCAGGTAGGTGAAGAATTATATGAAGAAGTAGATATTCAAAAAGAATTTGGAAGAAGGGCGATTCTTGCAGGCAAACAAACTTTGGCAAGCCGAATCAACGATTTGAAGAAAAACATTCTCATCAAAAAATACGAAGACCGGGTTGGCGATATCATCAGCGGTGAAGTGTACCAGGTTTGGAAAAAAGAAATTTTATTGCTTGATGAAGAGGGAAATGAAATGCTGCTTCCGAAATCAGAACAGATTCCATCAGATTATTTTAAAAAGGGAGAAACAGTAAGAGCGGTTGTAAAAAAAGTAGAATTAAAAAATAACCAGGCGGTAATTATTGTTTCCAGGACGGATAATTCATTTCTGGCCAAATTATTGGAAATTGAAGTTCCCGAAATTTTTGACGGGCTTATCGTAATTAAGAAAATTGTACGCGATCCGGGAGAAAGGGCAAAAGTAGCTGTGGAAAGTTTTGATGACCGTATTGATCCCGTGGGCGCATGTGTGGGTATGAAAGGAAGCAGGATTCATGGGATTGTGCGTGAATTGAAAAATGAAAACATTGATGTGATCAACTGGACAAATAATATTCAATTGCTTATTCAACGTTCGCTTACACCGGCTAAAATAACCAATATGGAAGTGGATATGGAGGCAAAACATGCAAGCGTCTATTTAAAACCCGACCAGGTTTCGCTGGCAATCGGCCGCCGGGGCGTAAATATCAAATTGGCTTGTGAACTTACCGGCCTTGAGATTGACGTCTTCCGGGATAATGAAGGCGAAGTAGAAGAATATGATGTGGATCTGGATGAATTTACAGACGAATTGGAGACATGGGTAATTGATGAATTAAAAAAGATTGGTTGTGATACAGCGAAAAGCGTGTTAGACTTGTCTAATGAAGAACTGGAACGCAGAACGGATCTTGAAAAGGAAACGATTGCTGAAATTAAGAAGATCTTAAATGAAGAATTTACAAATGAATAAAGCATTGAGTAGGAAAATGCATTATTTGTTTGTTTACTATAAATAAAAATAATAAAAATTACCTCCTATAAATAGAGGTAGGAAAAGTTTAATGGCAGAAATAAATACACCACGATTGATGGCTGCGGCCAAAGAGTTCAATATAGGAACGAATACCTTAATAGACTTTTTGGTATCAAAAAATTTTAGCAGTGATGATCTGAAGCCGAGTACAAAGCTATCGGAAGAGATGTACCGTGTGCTTCAGGTAGAGTTTCAGCCTGATAAGGTAGCCAAACAAAAGGCAGAGCAAATTGATTTGCCTAAAAATACTCCTGCGGATAATAAGAAAAGAAAAGATGAACAGGATCTTTCTTTTACCAAAAAGGAAACTGTAAAACCAGTAGTAAAAGAAGAAAAGCCGGCAGAAGAACCAAAACCTGAAGAGATTGTAGAAGAAATTATTGCAGAAAAGGTTGCGGAAATTCCACCGCAGGAAATTCCGGTAGCTGCTGAGGTCAAAGTAGAAAAAGAAGAACCGGTGATAGAAGAGCCCGCTCCTGTAGAAGAGCCGGCAAAACCAGAAGTGATTAAAATTGAAGCGCCGGAAGTAGAGGGTTTGAAAATAATAGACAAAATAGATCTGAGCGCGATTGATTCTTCTGTAAGACCTAAAAAGGATTTAAAAAACAAAGAACAAAAAGGGAAGGTAAAAGGGGTAATTAATAAAGAAGCTCCTGCTGAAAAGCCTCAGGAAACTCCTCCTGTCGCTCCGCAAGGTCCCGTTGCCCAACCAGAAAAAGAAGCTCCCGTTGTGATTACGAATATTAAGGCGGTAAAATTAGAAGGCCCAAAAATTATGGGCAAAATTGTGCTGCCGGTAAGTAATGACACCAGGCCAAAACCAGTGGATGAGAGGCGTAAACGCAAACGCATCATTGTTGAGAAGAAACCGTCCGGAAATCATCAGCCTCAACAGGGAAATCATCAGCCGCAACAAGGAAATCATCAGCCGCATACAAATGTATCGAGGCCACATGGCCCAAATCGTCCGGGAGCACCTGGACAAGGTGGAGGTAGATTTAATCGTAATGCTCCTCAAACCAGGCGTGAGGAAAAAGAAATTGATCAAAAGGAAATCCAGGATAAGATTAGAGAAACACAGGCCAAACTTGCCGGTACCGGCGGAAGAGGAAAAAGCCTGAAAGCAAAATACCGCAAGCAGAAAAGAGAAGAAGCAGCAGAAAACGTAGGAGAAGAAGTAGCAGATAACAAGTTGCTGGTAACTGAGTTTATCTCTGTAAGTGAATTTGCGAATTTAATGGACGTAAGTTTTGCGGATGTAATCAGCAAATGTATGAGTCTCGGAATCATGGTTTCTATCAACCAGCGTTTGGAAGCAGACGTGATCGAGCTGGTTGCAAGTGAATTCAATTATGAAGTAGAATTTATTGATATTGATGATCAGCAGGATATGGAAGAAGAAGAGGAGGAAGATAATGAAGAAGACATGGTTCCGCGTTCTCCAATTGTGACTATCATGGGTCACGTAGATCATGGAAAAACATCTTTACTCGACTATATCCGCCATGCAAACGTAATAGCCGGCGAGGCTGGAGGGATTACGCAACATATTGGCGCTTATGAAGTTACCGTAAAAGATGGTCGTGCCATTACTTTTCTTGATACACCGGGGCACGAAGCGTTTACTGCCATGCGTGCCAGGGGTGCGAAAGTTACCGATATTGCCGTGATTGTAATTGCTGCGGATGATGCGGTGATGCCACAAACAAAAGAAGCCATTTCTCATGCGCAGGCCGCCAATGTACCAATGGTATTTGCATTAAATAAAATGGATAAAGAAGGTGCTAATCCTGAAAAGATAAAGGAACAACTGGCGGGCATGAACATATTGGTGGAAGATTGGGGTGGAAACTTTCAAAGCCAGGAAATCAGTGCCAAACAAGGAATAAATGTAGATGAGCTCCTGGATAAGGTTCTATTGGAATCTGATCTGCTTGAGCTGAAGGCAAATCCTGCAAAAGCAGCTAGTGGTACTGTCATCGAAGCATCGCTGGATAAAGGGCGCGGATATGTAGCAACCATTTTAGTGCAAAATGGAACGTTAAAACAAGGCGATCTCTTGGTTTCCGGACAACATTACGGGCGTATTAAAGCCATGTTTAATGAACGTAATCAGCGGGTAAATGTAGCTCCACCTTCAACACCGGTATTGATATTGGGATTGAACGGCGCTCCACAGGCTGGTGAAACTTTCAAAGTTTTTCAGGATGAATCTGAAGCAAAAGAAACGGCGAACAGAAGATCGCAAATATTGCGTGAGCAGGGTATTCGTGCCAAGAAACATATTACGCTTGATGAAATAGGCCGTCGTTTGGCATTGGGTAATTTCAAACAATTAAATCTCCTCATCCGTGCTGACGTGGATGGTTCTGTGGAAGCATTGAGTGATTCTTTACAAAAATTGAGCACTGAAGAAATTGCAGTAAGTGTGGTTCACCAGGGCGTAGGACAGATTACAGAAACTGACGTAATGCTGGCCACCGCGTCTGATGCCGTTATTATTGGATTTAATGTGCGTCCGTCATTGCAGGCTTCCAAAATTGCTGAACATGAAGGGGTGGAAATTAAAACTTACTCGATCATTTATGATGCAATAGACGAAGTGAAGAGCGCAATGGAAGGAATGCTGGAACCTAAGATCCAGGAAAAAGTGCTTGGTGTCGCGGAAATAAAGGAAACTTACAAATTCGATAAAGCCACTGTTGCCGGATGTATGGTTATAGAAGGAAAAATCGCCCGCAATAATCGTATTCGTTTGGTAAGAGACGGCATTATTATTCATACCGGCGAATTGGGTAGTTTAAAACGCTTTAAAGACGATGTAAAAGAAGTAACTAATAATATGGAATGCGGTATGATCGTGAAAAATTATAATGATCTGAAACAGGGAGATCTGATTGAAGCGTTTGAAGAAATCGAAGTGAAGAGAACATTGTAAGAATTGCGGTTTAGAGTGTTTAGAATGGATTAGATTGTTTAGAAGATTGGAGTAATTCAATTATTATTAATTCATCATTTGCAATTCATAATGTACGATTGTTATTTCTTTAACAAAAGCACCTCATCTTTTAACTTTCCAAAAAAATAACTCACGCTTTACCGCTGTATTTTTGACCAAACATTTTCAGAAATTGTGAAGGCGTTTTCCTGCAATTCCAAATAAAAAAAATTCGATGAAAAAAAGTTTGTTTTCGCTTTGCTTTCTTGCAATCACTTTTGCTTCTTTTGCTCAAACAAAAAAGGTGGTAGCCGATAAAATAATTGCAACGGTAGGGGATAAGATCATTTTGAAAAGTGATATTGAAAACAGCATTCATGATATGCAGCGTCAGAATATCGATGTTCCGGCAAATGCCTCCTGCCTCCTTTTGCAACAGGCACTGGCCATGAAAGCATTGGTATTACAAGCTGATAAAGATTCCCTTCCTGTTTCTGATGACGATGTAAATGCAGAAATCGACAACAGGGTTCGTTATTATATAAATACTTATGGCTCAAAAGAAATCCTGGAGCAAATAGCCGGAAAAACAGTTTTTCAGTTGAAGGAGGAATTCAGACCTGTGATCCGCGATCAGAAACTGGCCCAGGCAGAAAGAGATAAAATTGTAGGTGATGTTAGAATTACACCAAAAGAAGTAGAGGCTTATTATAACAAAATCCCAAAGGATAGTCTTAAATTTTATGAATCCCAGCTGGAGGTCGGGCAGATCGTCATTTACCCAAAAGCCAGTCGCGATGTGGAAAATTATGCGATTGACCAGTTGAAAGAATATAAAAAAGAGGTGGAAGACGGCAGCAAAAAATTTGAAACGTTGGCCTCCCTTTTTTCAGACGATCCCGGAAGTAAAGACAACGGTGGGTTGTATGAGATCAATCGTAACGAAAAGCAGTGGGACCCGGTTTTTCTGGCAAAAGCGTTCAGCTTAAAAGATGGACAGATTTCCAATGTTTTTAAAACCAAATTCGGTTATCACATTATTCAAATGGTAAGCCGCCGCGGTGATGACGCGACCATCAGGCACATTTTAAAAATTCCACAAGTGAGTTCCATAGAAATCAACGCAGCAAAAGAAAAGCTGGATTCTATAAGAACGCAGCTGGAAAAAGGAACCATTTCATTTGGCGAAGCCGTAGCAAAATACAGCGAGGACGATAACAGTAAGTTTACCGGTGGCCGTATTACCGCTAACGATGGCAGTGGAAGTACATTTTTGACCATTGATCAATTGGACAAAGACCTGGTATTGATGCTTAAAGATTTAAAAGTCGGCCAATATTCAGCTCCTACAGAATTTATGGATCAATCGGCCAGGAAAAAAGCGGTAAGAATTGTTGACATTTTAAGTAAAACTGAACCTCATCGTGAGAATCTGAAAGATGATTATGATAAGGTAGCACAAAGAGCATTGGAAGAGAAGAAAAATGCGGTGTTGGATGAATGGTTTAACAAAATGATTCCGACGTTTTATATAAATATTTCCAAGGATTATGCTTCTTGCCCTGAAGTAGAAAAATGGACAGAGAATACGATCACAGCTACGAAATAATTATCGTTTCAGCCAACAAACAAATAATACGGATTTTTATTCCCTTACAACCTTTAAAGAACTACCTTTTTTTACCGTTGAGGCAATCCAGATGAGTGCCCCTCCCATAATTATAGCAGAGTAGAATAATATA
>JAHEZB010000306.1 GCA_023251285.1 Chitinophagaceae bacterium
ATTAGCAACATAACCTGCGGAAGGAAAACTATAATTAATGGTAACAAAATCATCTATGCCATCATTATCAGGAGAAAATATTTCAGGTATAACGGTGATGCCTGAACGCAAATCTTCTGTAACCTGGAATTGTGAATTTTTAAAACCGGGCGTGCCATAACCAACGGAAGTCGCCGCAGAATGAAAATTGTTTTGTACAGATGGAGCATCATAATCTACTCTTTCCAAAGAAACACCCTGCACATTTTTTATCAGAGGGAAATGCCATTTTTCCGAATATTTTACTTCGTCTAAGACGTTTCCCTGTTCGTTTAATACAATGACATTTCCATTTGCATTTGGATAAGAGGGAAAGTGATCCATTTGTAAAAAAGCATCCGGATTTGTGGTTAAATACTGGTTTTTTACGGCATCGGCATCCGTCGTGAGCAAAACAAATTCTCCAGGAAATAATAAAATGCTTTCTATAGTGACCGGTTGAATATTGCTGATCACATTGCTGCTGTTTCTGTTTGCAATAAATATCTTCCTGAGATCAATGATCTTTTTTGACCGATTATAAAGTTCCACATAGTCTGCTCCACCTGGTAAAGGATTGAATAAAATTTCATTAATTACCAGGTCCATTGAATCGGAATTTGTTGGAAGCCCAAACTTCGCTGAATTTTTTATTCCAATAAAATTGCCTGCACAATCCGAAATATTTTTAGCAATAACGTGGTAAATAATTCCAGGTTCCAGCTGGTTTCCAAGAGTGATATTTGCCTTTTTAAAAAATGGAGAAGATACAGAAATATTCGTAGCAGTTACGTTCTTATCAAAGCTATAACTATGTAGAGAAGCAGCTTTGATACTATCAACCGATTTATCAAACACCAGCGAAATGTTGTTTTTATCAGAAACAAAAGCACGTACTAATTTTGGTGCGGTCTCATCTTTAATCAATCCATCGATCGAATTCTTTCTGCCCGGGGTACCGCCGCTGGCATCAATACTTGCTTTCCAGTTATCTGGTCCTGAACAAGGATTTTTTGTATCAATCATTTCCAACGACCAGCCACCAGATTTTTTTAATTCACTTTTATAAGAATTGAGATCATAGTGAACGGCGTGAATCGTTTTATCTTCTGCAGATTTTAAAACAATCGTTGCACCGGTAATATTCATGGAAGGAAAATTAGGAACTGCAATTGTTGGCCCATAAGGCAAATAGGAATTTGCAGAACTGTTAGCGCAAACAATTACAAAACTATCAGCCAGCAAATTGTACGAGGGCAATATTGCTGTAGAATTCCCATCCACTAGTTTCCAGTCTTTCAGATTGATGGGAAAAGCGGACACATTTTTTAATTCTAAAAATTTAAAAAGTGGAAGGCCAACCGGCGGATTTGGATCAGGAAAAATTTCATCAATGATCACATCATAAATCTGCGGAGAATAAAAAACAAAAGTCACTGTTGCATTCTTCGTTTCATTTCCAAAAAGATCTTTTATTCCGTTTACATGCAACGTGTATCCAATACCGTTACCAAACGGTCTATCAAAAAAAAGGTGGATCAGCCTTGGATTTAGCGAATCTAATTTCACTTTCGACGGCATTCCCAATCCGTTATTGACAAAGTAATTTGAGAATAACTTACTACTTGCATTTTCGACAATTTCATCAAACAAAACATCAACTTCGTTCCCTGAAATAACAGTGGCAGATTCAATTACAGGCGCTTCCATATCAGGTTCAAAATGTTTTATTACAATGTCATCGAAAAAGTGTTTTTGAAAAAAGGCAGATGAACTTTGTTTAATCAAAAATCCAAAATAAGAAGAAGTATTATAGGTAGAATCAACCACTGTTCCTTCTTTTGTATAATTATTTCCTGTTCCTGTTATGTCGCGATAAAGTGTCCATTCATCCATTTCATTGCGCACAACTTTTATTTTCAGAACATTATTACTGTGATTTAAAATGCCATTTTCGCCGTCAATAATTTTGATACTTGTGCCATCCGAATTTTTCCGGTACAGGCTGATTTCATCTTCAGTATTTCCAACGCGAACAAAATATCCGCTCAGGGTAAGCAATTTTAAATTTTCCGAAGAAGCAGTTAAATAAGCATCTACATAATTTGCAGAAGAAGGATTAAAAGCAAGACGGATCCAGAATTCCCATTCCGCATTGCTTGCAATTTTATTCACGGTACTCAAATAAAAACTGCTTCCAACTGTTGTATTATTACTTTGCAATTGCAATGCACTATTTACAGTAAAAACTGCGGTATCGCCTGTCCACGCCGGCTTTTTAGAAAAATCGCCATCATTGAAATCTTCTTTCAATTGTGCATCGGCGACATTGAAAATAAACAAGGAATAGAAGAAAAAGAAAGTTTGTTTTCTCATGCATTTATAGTTTGTTTTAAAGATAAGTAGTTTATTTTATCAAAAAATCGAAATGCATTAAATTCGCAGGCTAAAAAAATAAACAAATAAAGAAATGAAAATTGCAGTGGTAGGCGCTACCGGGCTTGTAGGCAGCAAAATGTTACAAGTGCTTGAAGAAAGAAATTTTCCGGTAACGGAATTAATTCCTGTGGCATCAGAAAAATCGATTGGTAAGGAAGTTACTTTTAAAAATAAGAAATATAAAGTCGTTTCTGCAGAAGACGCTATTGCAGCAAAACCTGACGTAGCTTTATTTTCAGCAGGTGGGAGTACATCGCTTTCTTTGGCTCCTAAGTTTGCAGAAGCGGGAATTACGGTTATCGATAATTCATCTGCGTGGCGCATGGATCCTTCAAAAAAACTTATTGTTCCGGAAGTGAATGCGAATGAATTGACAAAAGAAGATAAAATCATTGCCAATCCAAATTGCTCAACCATTCAAATGGTTTTGGTTTTAAATCCACTTCATAAAAAATATAAGATCAAAAGAGTGGTCGTTTCCACTTATCAAAGCGTAACAGGAACCGGTGTGAAAGCAGTGCAGCAGATGGAAAATGAGCGCAATAATATTGAAGGCGAAATGGCCTATAAATACCGTATTGATAAAAATGCACTTCCTCACATTGACGTTTTTCTCGACAATGGATATACCAAAGAGGAAATGAAAATGGTGAATGAAACCCGGAAAATCATTGGCGATGATTCCATTCAACTAACTGCCACCTGTGTGAGAATTCCGGTCGTGGGCGGCCATAGTGAAAGTGTAAACATTGAATTTGAAAATGATTTCGATCTCCAGGAAGTAAAAGAGATTTTATCAAATGCACCTGGCGTTGTTCTTCAGGATGACGTGGAAAACTTTGTTTATCCCATGCCGTTATCAGCACATGAGAAAGATGAAACTTTTGTAGGCAGGCTACGCAGAGACGAATCACAATCAAATACCTTAAACTGCTGGATTGTAAGTGATAATTTGCGGAAAGGCGCTGCTACGAATGCAGTGCAGATCGCAGAATGGCTTTTGAAGGAAAAAATAATTGGATGAATGGTGAATGGTGATTATCAATGAAATCAAATAAACAGAATACGAATTGTTAGTAAATGTTTGTTTACTGGCAATTAAAATTCTGCTTTGTTCTTTGCAATTAAAATCCAGTTTTTTACCATTTAAAAAAAACTAAACAGGCACATCTGCAAAATCATCTATCTTTAATTTTTTTAAGATAAAACTAAAATTATGAAATCAAGGACCGGTCTTTTTGTTATACTTGGTATTATTGTCATTTTAATTTTTTGGGGTTGTAACCAGCAACGTGGGCTGGCAACCGCCGACCAGCAGGTTCAGAATGCATGGAGTAATGTTGAAACAAATTATCAACGCCGAACTGATTTATACAGTAGTGTAGTTAAAACTATTGAAGGTTCTGCAAATTTTGAAAAATCAACTTTAAAAGATGTAATTGATGCACGATCAAGAGCGACCTCCGTGCAGGTGAACGTGAATGACTCTGCCAGCCTTCAGCAATATCAACAGGCTCAGGCGCAGTTACAAGGTTCTTTCAGCCGTTTGATGGCTGTTGCAGAAGCATATCCTGATTTAAAAACCACAAAAGCATTTCAGGATTTCCAGACACAGATAGAAGGTACAGAAAATCGGATAAATGTGGCTCGTCGTGATTATAATGCTACTGTAAACCAGTATAATCTGAAAGTGAAATTATTCCCAAACAATATTTTTGCACGAATTCTTGGCTATCCGGTAAAACCATATTATAAAGCGGATGTAGGTGCAGAAAAAAATCCGGATATTCAGTTCAATATAAAATAAACCGCAATCATTATGTGGCGATTGTCCCGAAAGAAGCCTTTTTTTTCAGAGGAAGAAAA
>JAHEZB010000307.1 GCA_023251285.1 Chitinophagaceae bacterium
ACCAGGTTTATTGCTTTATTCATATTGTCTACACTCAAATGCTCGCCGACGAGACTTAAAAAATGCCGGGTGCGTCCGGTAATGACGATCTCGCATTTTTCTACATCGACAAACTGAACAGTATCACCGATAAGATAGCGCCAGGTTCCGGCATTCGTGCTAATTAGGATTGCGTAATTTTTATTTTTCTCAACTTCATGAACCATTAATGTTTGTGGATTTTCCACCATATTCCCATCTATATCAAAATTATTCTGGTCGAAGGGAACAAACTCAAAAAAGATATTGTTATTCGTTGCGAGGCGCATACCATTGGCATTTTGCCGGTTTTGATATGCCAAAAAACCTTCACTTGCCAGGTAAGTTTCGATATAAGTAATGGGTTTGCCCAAAAGCTTATTAAAGCCTTTTTTGTACGGCTCCAAAGCCACGCCACCATGAACATAAAAAGCAAGATTTGGCCATATCTCATGAATGTTTTTCAGATTATAACGGGCAATTACTTTTTCCATACACAGCTGAACCCACGCGGGTACGCCAACTAAAAAAGCGATATCCCATTCCGGAGCTTTTTCAACAATTTCTTCCAGCTTTTTTGACCAGTCTTTTTCTTTTGCAATTTTTTTTCCCGGTTTATACATTCCCTGGAACCAGAAAGGAATATTTTTAGCCTGGATGCCACTCAAATCGCCGGCATAATAAGTCGTGCTTTTTTGTAAATGCGTACTTCCGCCAAGCATTAGCCACCCTTTTCCCACATATTTTTTTGGTACATTATTATAGGAGGCAAGACTAATTAGTTGCCGGAAGCTGGTAAGAGTATTGGCGCGAATCAATTCTTTGGTGATCGGAATATATTTGCTCGAAGCTTCACTCGTGCCGCTGCTTAAAGCGAAAAATTTAATAACTCCCGGCCAACAAACATCGGGTTTGCCATCCAGTGCCTTAAACCACCATTCTCTGAAAATCTTGTCGTAATTAAAGGTAGGTACTACACGTTGAAAATTTTTTCCTGGGTGTTTGCTTAAAAGGATCTGATCAAAAAGATATTGTTGGCCAAACTCAGTAAAACGCGCTCTTTTTAATAATTTTTTTAAAACCTTTAGTTGTTGTCTTCTTGGTGAACTTGCAGGAAGTCGCAATGCGCGGTAAAATGATGTTGGAAATTTAATATCAATAAATGCCATTCCTTAATAAGTTGTTGACAGCCACAAATTTAATGAATAGTTAATCTAACTCAGCTATTAATTATAAACGGTTTTAAAAATAAAGCAGTGGATTTTGCAAAGTTGCTACTTTCAAATGAATTTGTTATGTGAAATTTTATTTCAACGCCACTATTGCATCAAGATCAGTTTAATTTTATTGTCAAAAAAGGGAAATTTAAACATAGATAAAAAATTTGTCTTAATTTTATCCGCTTGGATTTAAATTTGTTTAAGTGCTGTCCAGAATCCGGATGTAAGTAACTGAAAATCTTTTTTAAAAAATTATAATCTTAAATGTATAATCACATCTGGAAAAAATATTTGCCAATTATCAAAATTTTATTGAAAAAGTCTTTAAACGAAGAGCAGGTTCTTGACCTGAACAGGATAGATTTTGAAAGAGCCGGCACTGCCCGCAAGGCCGGTTATAAATTTAAAATTGAATTCATTGACGGCAAAGTTGGCAACGTGATCAGTGGGTCCACATTGGCGATGCACTTAGCCCAGGTGATTCTGGAAGATGATCCAGCAAAAGAAATTTTAAATCAGCATAATTTCCAGGTAAATTTGAATACCCGTTTCCAATTGCTCATTAAAAATCTTCCAAAATAATACTGCAGCAGAGCAATAAATATTGCGGTTTTTAATTCCACTTTTTATTTTTTCAAAACAATGAAGTTATAATTTTTGATAACTTTTTTTGTATCTTACCATCAAATTTCGCATTGAGGCATTAAAGTGAATTATGAGAAATTCAATGGGAATAATAACGACAATTTCAATCAGGAAAGGGAACCGATAGATGATGCTGTCAAATTATTCTTTCCATTCTATTTTTAAAAAATTTTATGTTAGTCAAAACTTTTGGAAGCGCTGTTTATGGGGTAGAAGCAATCACAATTACGGTAGAAGTAAATGTGAGTAGCGGAAAATTCACTTCAATTGTTGGCCTTGCCGATAATGCAGTAAAAGAAAGCCTTGAGCGGATGGAAAGCGCCATCAAAGCAAATGGTTATCATTTTCCCCGAATAAAAGTAGTTGTGAATCTGGCACCGGCAGATATACGCAAAAGCGGTACCGCATTCGATTTACCAATTGCTATGGCTACTTTAGGCGCAAGTGAACAATTGGAAAATGCTGAAAAATTAATCGATTATGTAATTATGGGCGAATTGAGTCTTGATGGATTTGTTCGTCCCATAAAAGGCGCTTTACCTATTGCTATACAGGCGCGAAAAGAAGGTTTTAAAGGATTAATCCTTCCAAAAGAAAATGCACGTGAAGCTGCGATGGTGAATAACTTGCGCGTGTATGGAGTGAGCCACATCAAAGATGTTATTGATTTTTTTATTGATGAGAATTCCATTCAACCTATGGTCGTCAATACCCGCGAGGAATTTGCACACGCACAAAGTGATTTCGAAATAGACTTTTGCGATGTAAAAGGACAGGAAAATATAAAACGCGCTTTAGAAATAGCCGCGGCAGGCGGCCACAATGCAATCTTAATAGGGCCGCCAGGTGCGGGTAAAACGATGCTGGCAAAGCGTTTGCCAACGATTCTTCCGCCACTAACATTGCAGGAAGCATTGGAAACTACCAAAATTCACAGCGTTGCCGGCAAGCTTCCGGAAAATGCCACTTTGATTTCTAAAAGACCATTTCGCTCACCTCATCATACCATTTCTGATGTTGCGTTAGTGGGCGGTGGCGGCTTGCCACAACCTGGAGAAATTTCCTTGGCACACAACGGCGTTTTATTTTTAGATGAATTGCCGGAATTTAAAAGAACCGTTTTAGAAGTAATGCGACAGCCAATGGAAGAACGAAGAGTGACGATTTCGCGGGCAAAAGTCGCATTGGATTTTCCTTCGAGTTTCATGTTGATTGCTTCTATGAATCCTTGTCCGTGCGGCTATTATAATCATCCGGACAAAGAATGCAGCTGCCCGGCGGGTGCAGTTCAAAAATATTTGAATAAGATTTCCGGCCCTTTGCTCGATAGAATCGACCTTCATGTAGAAGTGACGCCGGTTGCATTCAACGAATTATCATCTACTCAGAATTTTGAAAAAAGTGAAAGCATTCGCATTCGCGTAATCCGGGCAAGAGATATCCAGGCAGAAAGATATAAGGACAATCCGGGCGTGTATTGTAACGCACAAATGAGCAGTAAAATGTTAAAAGAAATCTGTTTGATTTCGCAGGCTGGTTCAAATCTTTTGAAGATTGCGATGGAAAAATTAAATCTTTCTGCACGGGCTTATGACCGGATTTTAAAAGTAAGCAGAACGATCGCAGACCTTGCAGGAAGTGAAGAAATAAAACCCGAGCACCTGGCTGAGGCGATTCAATACCGGAGTTTGGATAGAGAAGGATGGGCAGGATGAGATAATTAATCAAATATGAAAAGTGTATTTAAGAAAATGACGTACTAATTTTCACAATAAACGTACAAATACTAAGTATTCCTGTTTTCTCGTTTCAGGTAAATTCAGTACGCATGTAAAAAGCCCCAATGGTTTAATTTTGCGCAATGAAAATTTTACTATCATATTTAAAGCCATATAAATGGTTAATTGCTTTGGCGCTCTTTCTTGCAGCAATGAACCAGGTCTTTTCATTATTTGCTCCGTGGATCTCCGGTAGGATTCTCGATTTATTTGCAAATCATCCACATGTTTTTCCGGATAAAACTCCCCGTAACCAAAATGAATTTTTCTTTGGAAAAGGGCCGTATCACGGTTTGCTCTTTTTTCTGATGCTGTTGATCGGAACGGCAATGGTAAGCCGCATTGCCAAAGCGTTCCAGGATTATTTTGGAAATGTACTTGTTCAAAAATTTGGCGCAACTATTTTTACTGATGGACTCAGGCACAGTATGCGATTGCCTTACCAGGATTTTGAAGATCAGAGCAGCGGCGAAACTTTGTCGATACTAACGAAAGTGCGGGCAGACACTGAAAAGTTCATAACAAATTTCATCAACGTTTTTTTTATCATCATTGTCAGTATTGTTTTTGTGTCCATTTATGCATTTCAACTTAATTGGATTATAATGCCGGTATATGTAGTTGGTATTGTCTTCATAGCTGTGGTCACGAGTTTGCT
>JAHEZB010000308.1 GCA_023251285.1 Chitinophagaceae bacterium
GGAAATTTATTATTTCTGATCTTAGCTGGTCTATGAACCATCTGAATCCCACACCACTTCAACCTGGTCGCATTACCAAATGGAGCGCAGAAGGAATGTTGGGCAGGGCTTACCTGGTAAGATCCGGTCTGGGGCAGTCTGGCGGCCAACGGAAGCAGTCAGATCTTGATAGCGCCAAGTATTATTTAGGGGATGTTTGCCATAATAGTGGACTAATATTAGATCCGAGTTATTATGATCTTTTTACAAGCTCCGCTTTTAGTGGTACTAAGGTACCTCCCGAATGCCTGTTTGGTCTGCTTTGGGTACCTACCGGTAACTGGCAGGCTCAAAACCACATGCAAGCTAATCTGGCGTATGATTCAAAAATTACTCAAACCGGTGACGGTTGGGGTGGTGCTTTTGGAGCTTCTCCGAGTTTAATACAATATTATGTTGACCCGGCAAATGCCGATGATTCTGTACGCAGAAAGGCAACGTTATTTATGCCCAATTCATTTTACCCTGATTTAAATACTGCCAACGGTGGTTGGCATGTTGATACTACCTTGTTTAATACTGCTACAAATTCAGTGACGGGCCTTCACATAACTTCCCCGGTAACTTCAGGTTCCTATTACGGCAATAATCATCCTTTCGTGAAAAAGTATGTTGTAGGTTCTCCTGCTGATAATGGCGGGCTTGGTAGTTCCCAAAATGTAAATATCGGCACATACATTTTCCGTCTTGCTGAAGTTTACCTGGATTACGCAGACGCTATTCTGGGCAATAGTACATCTACCTCTGATGCAGAAGCTTTGAAATATTATAATGCAGTAAGAATTCGTGCGGGCATTACTCCAAGAACTTCAATCACTTATCCTGATCTGATGTTGGAAAGAAAGATAGAGTTTGCTTTTGAAGGTCAGACATGGTATGATTGGAAGACGTGGTATTATTTTGATCCTACCAATGCTTTGAATTATTTTAATACCCAAAACAGGGGCGTTTATAATCTTACTTATAATGGAGGAAATTCGTTTGTTACCTATCTCAACGATGCAAATAATCCTGCTACAGTAGGTCCGCGCTATTATACAATCACACCTGCCACTGCAGATCTTCCTTATCCGGAAGTTGAATTGCTGGTAGCGCATAACTTAACCTTGTCGCCTGTCCCTTTTGACTTTAGTAAATTAAATTATTGAGAACGATCTTAAATAAAATATTATGAGAAAATTATTAGTTTTTTCAATTCTTGCAGTAACAGTTTTATTTTCCTGTAAGAAAAATGACGGAGGTTCTGGAAATCCCATGATAACGCAAGTAAGAGTGGTAGATTCTACTAAACGGGACAGTACGTTTACAAAGGCTATACCAGGGACATTAATAGTAATTCAGGGAAGCAATCTTAGTGGGCTACGGCAAGTGGTATTTAATGATACCGTAGCGTATTTTAATCCTGCTTATGCTACTGATAAAAATATCATTGTTACCATTCCGGCAACAGCGCAAACAACTGCCACTGACCCTAAGGTGCCCAGTGTTATTAAGGTAATTACCAGTCATGGAACAGCTACCTATTCTTTTCAGTTATATCTCCCTCCACCCGTTATAAATTCTATTACTTTTGATAATACCGGATCAGTTGTATATATTAATGGCTCTAATTTCCAAGGATTGAAAAAAATAACCTTTCCTGTATCTGGAAGTGATACCGCTCTTTCCTATACTGTAAATAAAACGTTTACACAAATAGCGGCTGAAATTCCGCCAGGAAGCCCTTTTAAAGATTCTCTTCGTGTTTATTGCACCTTTGGAACGGGCGCTTTCTCTTACCCCCCTCCAATGACGATTACTTCAGTTTCCAATGAAAATGCCGCCGGTGGTAATATCATAACTGTAAACGGAACTAATTTTGTTGGTATAGACCAGGTCATTTTTCCCGGAAATATTCCTGGAACCAATTTGCAAGTTAATAGTGTAACTCAGTTGACTGTCCAGGTACCTTCAGGCATTACTACCTCTGACTCACTTAGACTATCATCCAGCGTATTAGGACATGCGACCTCGCCTCAGCTTTATGCCTCTTATATTACACATCCTTCTCCCGGGTACCTCAGTAATTTCGATGACCAGTGGGCAACCGGTAATACTGGCTTTGTGGGTTGGACAGGGGGCTATGCGGATGCTGCGGCGACAGCTACTAATTATCCCGGTGGAACGGGCGGTTCCGCTATATTACTACAATCAAGTCCGATGTCTGCAAATGCAGGCCCTACTTCACAGGGAAATCCAGGACTTCTGCAACTGAATGATGTTCCCTGGGTTTCTGACAAAAGCCTCTCAATCAGCAATTATTCCCTGAAATTTGAATTGTATGTGAAAACCCCATGGAGCGCGGGATCCCTATGGATTTCTGTAGGCGATTGGTATGGATGGAATTCTTTTACTGCAAGATATGCACCGTGGGAAACAGCTGCTGGTAATAAATATCAGCCTAATGGATGGGTAACAGTGACTATACCGCTTACACAATTTATTTCCGGTAATCAATATTGGCAAACAAGCTGGAATTCGTCAGGAAATCCTGCGAGCAAGTTTTCAGATTACCCCACAACAGGTATTGCTTTTATGATTGCAAATGACAAAGCATCGGTTGTTCCCGCAAAAAGTATCAATCTGGCAATTGATAATGTTCGTATTGTGAAAGGACAATAAGCAGATATTTTGCAACCGTGAAATGGAAATAAAAGTAACGAATTGTGAAGGGTGCATTATAGTTGAATAATGCACCCTTTTTTGTTTACGGATATTGAATAGAAAGAATCGAAATCCCGTTGATTTTATGAAGAATCTTACTTTATCTATAATTATTTTATTCTGGATTTCATCATGCACTTCGCCTCCGAAAAAGGAAGGTTTATTTTTTAGCTTTCTTCCATCTTCAGAAACCGGTATTGATTTTAAAAATACAATCGCAGAGAATGATTCGACGAACATGTTTGTGAATGAATATACATATATGGGGGGCGGAGTTGGGGTTGGCGATTTCAATAACGATGGTTTGGAGGATATTTTCTTTGCAGGCAGCCAGGGAAGCTCCAAACTTTATATCAACAAAGGTAATTTTCATTTTGAAGATATCACGGTAAAGGCAGGTGTATCAACGGATTCGTGGTGTACAGGTGTGAGTATTGTCGATATCAATAATGATGGATGGCCTGATATTTATGTTTGTGTATCCGGAAAAGTAGCCGGCTCCAAAAGAAAAAACCTGTTATTCATCAATCAACATAACTTAACTTTTAAAGAAGAAGCAGCGGAGTATGGATTGGCAGATACTTCTTATTCTACCCAGGCCGTTTTTTTTGATTATGATAAAGATGGAAAGCTGGATATGTACCTGCTCAACCATACACTGAATGACAGCCGGCCAAATGACATCCGGGAAAATGAGGTTGACAGCAATTCAATAGCTGGTGATAAGTTATATCATAATGAAGGTAATCCACCAGGCATGAGTCACCCTGTGTTTAAAGATGTATCGAAAAAGGCGGGGATAATAGAAGATGGGAATGGACTCGGCGTAGTGGTTAGTGACTTTAACGGCGATGGCTATCCGGATATTTACGTTTCAAACGATTATATAAGGAACGATGTTTTATGGCTGAATAATAAAAACGGATCTTTTAGCAATTGCATATCAACAGCAATCAAACACCAGAGTTATTCCAGTATGGGCACCGATGCAGCCGATGTTAATAATGATGATCTTTCTGATATAATCACTCTGGATATGCAGCCGGAAACGAATGAGCGTAAAAAGGAAATGTATTCGTTTTTAACCAATCAACGTCGACAAATTGAAATGAATAAAGGCTATCAACCTGAATATATTCATAACATGCTCCAGGTAAACAATGGCACAAGAAAGATCAATAACCGGAACGAGCCGTTTTTTAGTGAAGTAGCAGAGATGGCAGGAATAGCTGAAACAGATTGGAGCTGGAGCGTTTTAATTGCGGATCTTGATAATGACGGATGGAAAGACATTCACATTACCAACGGATTAGGAAGAGATCCTACTAATATTGATTTCCTGCAATACAGGCATAATACCGTTGTCGAAAGTGGTATTCCAGAAAATGATCCGCGTCAACAAAAAATTCTTAGGGACCAGCTTACCGCTTTAGGCAGTTTATCTCTTCCTAACTATTTGTATATTAATAAAGGAGGGCTTTCTTTTGAGGACGTTTCTCAGAAGGTAGGAATAGACCAAAAATCGATTTCAAACGGCGCAGTGTATGCCGATCTTGATAATGATGGCGATCTT
>JAHEZB010000309.1 GCA_023251285.1 Chitinophagaceae bacterium
AAGACGTCATCGGCCTTACACAAATCGCGGAACCTTTTCACGACGGCAAACACACTTGGTTTAAGATTGCTGAACACAGTCAACTACACCTGATCCAGGGTGCTGAAAGCATTACCAGTCATGATAAAAATTCGCACATCTGTTTTAGCGTTCCATCAATGGATGCATTTGTAAAAAAGCTGAAGGATGATAACATCTGGTTTGGAAATTGGAATGGTGATACGGCAAAGATCACTAACAGGCCCGACGGAGTTCATCAGATATATTTTAAAGATCCTGACGGCTATTGGATAGAAATTAATGACGATACTTATTAAAAAATCTCTTTTAAAAATGCTATTCGTACAGCAAACGAACAAATAAAACGATTTCTCTTTTCAGATACATCCTCATCTTTGATAACATCCAAGATCCGGCGTCGCGCTTCTTTTTTTATCGTCGAGGTCGTAAACAAAAGGAGTTGCTGTACCTGCATTTACAGCCGGTGAGGTTAGATTTTTATTAAAATGGAAATCGAAAATATTTTTTGAAATATTGATGCTGTCAAACATGGGATCTTCATTTTTTAGCGAAGAAATAAAGGTGGCATTTGCAACTTCATCCTTCGATTTATACAGTACATGATCGAACGAAACGGAAAATGGACCGGTGCCTTGTTTGTCAATATTTATTTCGTTATCTACCGTTCCGCCATCACCCCAAAAGATACAATTTTGAAAAAACGCTTTTAAAGGAGCAGTAAATAAAGTGCCGTTTTGCGTGACCGAGTTTGATAATTGTAAAACCGGATTTTTATGAATAATATAGATAGTATTGTAAGAGGCAATCGTGCAGTTTATGAAACGATAATCGCCTCCGGCTTGCAGGTGGATATTGCTGCCGCAATTGCTGATGAGAGAATTATCTGCATAAATATTGGTATTGATTCCTAAAATACCGGCATCATAAATATTGTCGAGAATGCATTGCGATATCGTTACTTTCGGTTCTGAAGTTGTAGAAAGATTTTGGGCAATGATTCCCTGGTAAGCATTTTTTATAATGGTATGTTTTAAAGAATTATTTTCACTCGTGTTTCTAAAAAATATTCCCGGCCAGCTTGCCGGTAAATTTTTGTAATCAGGATCGAGCCTGTCTCCGGAGAAAACAACCGGTTCTTCTTTTGTTCCTGTTGCTTTTAAAGTTCCATCTACTAAAAAAGGCGCATTTGCATGTAAAAATATTTTTGTTCCTGCAGAAATATTAAGCGTTGCATTCGTGTCAATTTGTATTTCGCCAATAACTACATAAGGCAATTTATTATTCCAATTCACATTTCCCGTGAGCCTTTTATTTTTTAAAAAAATAGCATTTTGCCCATATGCCTGCAGCTGAACCATTTTCTGATTTCCATTATAACTGATCTGGATACTATCATTTAAAATGAAAGGAAGTGTAGAGTCAGATGTATTTGCATTTACCTGAACAAAAACATAGATGCTGTCGTTTGCATTTATTTCCACATTATTTACTTCCGGGCCGGAAGTACCATCTACATTCATTTTAAAAGGCGAAGAATATCCGCCTGAAAGTTTTACGTCTGAGAGACGAAGCTTTTCGTTATTGCTATTAAAAATTTTAAAAGATTGGGTTACAGAACCAACAGTTGTAAAAACGGTATCGAACGATAAAGTATCAATATTGGTATATAATGTTGCATCCGGACTTGTAGTAAAAGAATCCTTCTTGCAGGAAAAAAATAATAAGGCGCTGAAGAAAATGAGGTATTTCAAGATAATGAAAATGCTTTATTGTTGTATTGTTTTATTGTTGAATCGCTCAATTTTTAGAGTTTATATGAGCTAAACAAATTTAAACTCTCTGAATCTACTAAACGTTCTAAACATGCTAAGCTTTCTAAGCGTGCCAAACTCTCCACACCTACTAAACTAAATTCCGCTCTATTTCCTCAAATCCTCTGTCCGCCGGAAGTTCGTTCCACAAAATTTTATAAATGGTTTCTGCTATGGGCATTTCTGCTTTCACTTTTTCATTGATCAGAAACATGCACTTGCTGGCATTGTACCCTTCGGCCACCATGTTCATCTCCAACTGAGCCGATTGTACAGAATATCCTTTACCAATCATGTTTCCAAAAGTGCGGTTGCGGCTGTAAAGCGAATAGCAAGTAACGAGCAAATCGCCGAGGTAAACGGAAGCTGCGTAATTGGTGCGCGGTTTTTCTTTTTGTGCAATTGCATTGTGCTCAATGCTGCCAACCTCCACGTTTTCAATGCCGGCTTTTCTTAAAAAACCGGCCATTTCATCAGCGCTGTTTGCAATCAAAACGCTCAAAAAGTTATCTCCATAATCTAGCCCATGAGCGATTCCGGCAGCAATTGCATAAATGTTTTTTAATATCGCAGCATATTGCACACCGAAAATATCGATGTTACAAAGCGTATTTAAATAAGGCGTTTTGAAATGATAAGAGATGTCTTTCGTCATTTCTTCGTCAATCCCTGAAAACGTTAGGTATGATAATTTTTCAGCAGCTACTTCTTCTGCATGACAAGGTCCAAGAAGTGTAAAATAATTTTTTAGCGGAACATTAAATTCAGATTTCAGATACTGGTTTAACAGCACATTTTTTTGTGGAATGATTCCTTTTACCGCAGAAATGATCTTTTTATTTTTAAAGATATTTTTTGGCAGACCTGCAAGCACTTCCATTACGAAAGCGGATGGAACAACGATGATAATGGCATCACTGTTGTTGATCACTTCGGCCGCATCCGTAGAAAAATTGATAAGGCCGGTATCAAAAAACGCATTTCGTAAATATTGTGGATTGTGCCGCCTGTTTTTAAAACTGTTGATGTTCGAATCGCTACGTAGCCACCAGTTTATACAGCTTTTATTATCGGTTAAGATTTTTGCAATCGCCGTGCCCCAGCTCCCACTCCCAATGATTCCAAATTTCATCATAATTTTAATTTTTCAATGGCGATCTGAGCGGCAATCTGGCTGGCATCTTTTTTATTAAAAGCTTTTGCTTCTGCAATTAAAGTTCCATCTACCATTGCGCCGATTGTAAACAATCTTCTTCCGTTTTCCATCGTTTCGCCCAAGGTTTCGAACTCCAGGATTTTTCCATTTTTATTAGCCCAACCATACAATTTATTTTTTTGATTGATGTCCAGGTTTTCCAAATCCTGCATAAATAAATGCGGACTAATGATTCTTTGTGTTACCCATTTTTTAGTTTGCTCATAACCTTTATCAAGGTAAACAGCGCCCACTAATGCTTCCAGCGTATTTCCAAAAATCTGTGAAATTTTAAGCGAATGGTCAAACTGATTGTAAATGGTAATTTTTTTCAAACCAATTTTTACAGCAATATCATTTAATTGATTGCGATTCACCATTTTGCTCCGCATCTCAGTTAGAAAGCCTTCGTCTTTGTATGGATATCGCATAAAAAGATAATGCGCTACGATAGAGCTGATAATCGCATCACCCAAATACTCCAGACGTTCGTTATTTTCATCGGCGCCTTCCCTTACAGAACGATGACTAAGAGCGGTTTTATATAAACCCAAACGGTGTGGCGAAAATCCGAGAACGTTTCGAAGTTGTCGTCGAAAATTTCGCTGCTCAGTCGAAAGAAAAATATTTTTGAAAGATTGCACGTGATATTTTAAAAAATTTATTTTTAAAAGTAACGAAAATAATTTCTTCGATAATAAAGGTGCAAAAAGCATTCCTGCTATATGACTAAAGATAATTTGCCCGGCACTTGTTATTCCTGCAACTCTTCCCAATATTCTGCAGCACGCCGGGTATGGGGAATAACAATAGTACCGCCGACAATATTTGCAACGGCGAAAATTTCATACATCTGTTCGGTAGTAACACCCAGCTCATGCGATTTTCCTAAATGATATTTAATACAATCATCGCAGCGCAAAACCATGCTGGCAACTAGGCCAAGCATTTCTTTTGTTTTTTTATCAAGTGCACCTTCTTCATACGTATTCGTATCAAGGTTCCATAAACGTTTCATCACCAGGTTATTTTTGCTCAAAATAACCTCGTTCATTTTTTCGCGGTAATCATTAAATTCTTTTATTAAATCAGTCATAAGATTTATTTTTTAGAGTAATAAATGAGTAACTTTTCTTTTTTATTCTGGAAAAGAAACGAAAGGTTTACAAAGGTACAGTCTTATATGCTGAATGAGATTTCAGCAAAGGAACAAATAGTGCCACTTCTTGTTTTGGTTTTTTTGATTAAAACTAATAACGCCCCAGATCATTAATATCATCATCTATAT
>JAHEZB010000310.1 GCA_023251285.1 Chitinophagaceae bacterium
ATTTGGCGCGAAAACCAATATCGCCTTGCCGGCTGAACTGGCTGGCAATACGCTGAACTTGGAAAATACCCGCTCCGACGTGGCTTTTTTCACCGCGGCTTTCGGTCAAGGCGTGGCCGTGACGCCGCTTCAGATGACAACGGCGTACGCTGTTTTGGCCAATGGAGGCACGCTTTACAAACCGCAAATTGTTGAACGCGTTATCAACGCCGATGGGACGCAGGAAAAAATAGAGCCACAAGCAGTGCGCCGTGTTTTGAGTGAAGAAACCAGCCGGACTATAAGTGAGATGTTGCGCGGTGTTGTCACGCGCGGGCACGGAAAACGAGCGGACGTTCCGGGATATTTGGTCGGCGGCAAGACCGGTACGGCGCAAGTGGCGAAAAGTGACAGCAAGGGCTATGAAGAGGGGTTAAGCATCGGATCTTTTGTGGGTTACGCGCCGCTCAATGATCCGCGTTTTGTGGTTTTGGTGAAAATTGATAATCCCAAAAATGTGCAGTGGGCGGAATCCAGCGCCGCGCCGACCTTTGGCAAGATTATGAAATTTTTATTGGAGTACGCCAAGATCAAGCCGACAGAAATCGTTGCGCCGAAAAAGTAATATTCAATACGTATGGCCTCGCATCAAAGAAAAATGTTTGAAAATATTTTGCGTTTTATGGCGTGCGTGGTAATTCGCGCGCGTCAGCCGCTGATTATCGGGATCCTCGGATTATCCGGAAACACATTAACTAAAGAAGCAGTAACTTTGGTTTTATCCCAAACATATTTTGTCCGTAAGATACAAGGAGAACGCGCTGATGAAACCGATGTTTGGTTGACGATTATCGGCGCGTCAGACGCTCGCGCGCCGCTTATATATTTGATGGCGGCTTTTTTTCGCTGGCTGGCGATAATGGTTCTGCCTATACGCTATCCGGATGTGCTGGTGCTGGAAATGAACATTGAACAACTTGGGGACGCAGAACATTTAATGAGTTGCATACCGATGAAAATCGGCGTGGTTACGCAGATTATCTCAAACGACAACACGTCTTCCGAATTTGCGGGAGATGTCGTCAAAAAATATGGGAAGCTGATGGCGCTTCTGCCGGAAGACGGCTTTGCCATTTTGAACGCCGATGATAAACGCATACTTAAGCTTAGGGAAAAAACGCCAGCCAAAGTTATCACTTATGGTTTTGGCGCAGACGCGTTGTTGTTGGCGGATAACCCGGTTTCTCATCGCGAACTGGGGGGGGATGAAGGATTTAGTTTCAAACTTAATTATGATGGCAAAACGATACCTGTGCGCTTGCCGAAATCAGCTACCACGGCGCACATTGAACCGGCGCTTACGGCGGCGGCTGTCGGCATCGCGCTCAAAATGAATCTGGTGGAGATCGTTTCAATTTTGGAAACGTAATTTGTTAAATTTTCCTTGATTTGCTACACTAACACCTCACAATCGAGTGGGTTAATTATGTTGAAATTGTGGAAACAAGTTCTTTATCAATTGAATGTATGATGAAGGAGAGCGTTGGTATTTTACAACAATGAAAAAACTAGGGAGGGGTATTATGAAGTACATTCATATTCACGTACGAGTTGTTGATCTTGTAGAGATTCTCGGAAAAGACAGGTTTCCCAATCAAGAGGATGAGAAAGTCAATGCTGGAGATCTTTTGGAATGGTGTGTTGTTAAATATCCTTCTGGTAATACTGGTAATAAAAATTCTCCCGGCAGAATAGGTGAGGTTTCATTGCTCTCGTTTCCTGTTCAGTTTATGCAGGACATGTTACTTTCTACCCTTGAGGGAAAAGAGTATGGCGTTGAAGAATGCAGAGGCATGAAGCATGTTCATTCTTGCGGTTGTATTGAAATCACTCGCTGGGCGCATTTAGATCGCGAGTTTGGCCAGTCTGTTCTTTGCCCAACTTGTAATGACCGCATGTATCGCACCGTTCCTTTTATACAAAATACCGTTTCAAAATGTTCATTGCATGCTACATAGTCAGCTAACGAAGAAGGGTAGTTTACTATTTGCTGTAAGCCCTCGTGGTGGTAAGTTGTCCACCACGGGGGACTTTTTATTTTTGGAAAAATACCATATTATTAAATTCGGGTAGTCTATTAATATTGCTTAGTTTGTATGTGCGGTATCGTAGGTATTTTCGGAAAAAATAACGCAAGCCAAAGAGCTCGCGCCTCACTGGAGAAGATTGTTCATCGGGGTAGCAATGTGTACGAATTGAAAGATTTTGTAGGAGGAACATTGGGGGCGAATAGGTTGCCTATTGTAGACCGTGAATTTGGCCAACAACCTTTGCCGAATGAGGATGGCGGTATCTTTGTTGTACAAAACGGAGAAGTTTTTAATTACAAGGAATTACAGGCAGAGCTCAAACAAAAGGGTCATAATTTCAAAACCGATTGTGATACAGAGGTGCTTGTACACTTATACGAAGAATATCGTGAAAAAATGATGGATAAGATAGATTCTGAAATGTTTGCATTTGTTATTTATGATACCAAGACTAATTCAGTATTTGCGGCGCGAGATGCGTTAGGCGTTAAGCCATTGTATTATGCAACAGATAAAACTGGACAATTTTATTTTGCATCCGAGATTAAACAACTTTCTTGTTTTGATGACATTAAAAATATTCGTGTTTTTCCGCCAGGGCATTATTATGAAAATGGTAAGTTTAAACAGTACCTATCATTAAAAATCGGCAATAATATTAAAAATGAAAAGAGAGCAACTAGGGAGCTCGAGGTGCGCTTAGTAGATGCTGTGAAAAAACGTGTTAAGACAGATTTACCTATAGGTGTGTTGTTATCTGGGGGCGTCGATAGTAGTTTAATCATGGAAATTGCATCTCGCTTACATCCTGATGTAACTGGAATTATTCTCGGTTATCCTGGTTCGTCTGATCATGAATTCGCACTTCGTTTATGCAAAGAGCGTGGATATAAATATCATATAGTGAGGCCGGATATAGATTACAAGCAAGAGTTAGATCTGCTGATCTATCACTTAGAAACTTACGAGCCGCTTATTATTAGGCAATCATTTGCTTTAGATATTTGCGCGCGTGAAGCGCAGCGGCTAGGGTTAAGAATTGTTTTGGTTGGAGAGGGTTCTGATGAGTTGTTTGGCGGATATAATGAATTTTCCAATTTGCCTGATAAACTGATCAACAAGGGCTGCGAGATGTTAGTTAAATCCTTGCATGCCGGACATTTACAACGTGTTGACCGCATGAGTATGAAGCATACGGTTGAAGTTCGCTGTCCGTTTTTTGATAAAGATGTTGTAAAATTAGCGTTGCAGATTCATGGGGATCTAAAAGTTAGAAGGCAAAACCATCAAATAATAACTAAATATATTGTCAGAAAGGTTGCGGAGAATTTTTTACCCTCTTATATTGCATGGAGATACAAAGTTCCTTTTAGCAATGGAGCCGGTATGAATGTGGGAAGTAACTTTAAGGTTCAAGATGGCGATGTTGCAAAAGTAGTATTGCAAAAAGCGGAAGTAAATATAGAGACAGAGGTTGTCAAAAAATATGGTGTAAATACCAAAGAAGGTAGGTATTATTTAAAAAAATACTTTGAATATGGCTTTGATAAAGTTGTTGGTTCAGAAAGGCGTTTAATTGTGAAGGACAATTTAGGTGATTTATATAAGGCGAAAAGAACTCGGCTTGTGATGGCTGAATTTGACAGGTTGGCTATATATTTTCCTGTGTATTTTGCCGCCCAAGAGGGGTATTTCAAAACTCATGATCTTGAGGTGGATTTTATAGCAACTGGAGGTGATGATCGTACGTATGCTTCGCTTGTCAATAACTCAGCTCACATAGGGCTTGCTGATCCTATGTTTGCAATGTTTGAAAATATCGGGGGAGTAAAAGGTGAAATTATTGGAGAGTTGGTTAATATTGTTCCGAATGTTGCGGTGACAATAAACCCAAGTATACAGATTAACGAAATTAAAGATTTTACAAAATATAGGGTGGGGACTTTTCAAAAATTCACTACTACGCACAGCGTAGCGAAATATTTTTTGCCTTCGCAAACCGAAATTATTCCTTATGATTATGATGAATTAGTCGGGAAATTAATAGATAGAAAAATAGATGTGGCGATAGTTATCCCGGAACAAGCGGTTGAACTTGTTGCTTCTGGCGGACGGATTGTTTTTGATTTTAAGATTTTAGGTAAAAACTTTTTATTTAGCGGCTTTACGATATCCAATCTGATTGAATTAAAATACAGGAAAAAACTCAAGTCTTTTATTAGCGCAATTCGTGAATCAACTCGTT
>JAHEZB010000311.1 GCA_023251285.1 Chitinophagaceae bacterium
GGATTGACTTCTCAAACCGGCTGCCGCGCGGGAGAACCTATGCGAACAAAGGCATGGTGACTTCTATAAACATCAATGAAAATATCATCAAAGCAAAGGTGAGTGGCAGCAGACCAAAGCCTTATGATATTACCATTGTAGTTCCGCCTTTCTTTGAAGAAGAACAAAATATTCTGATAGAAAACATCCGCAATAATCCCTTACTGCTTTCCCAATTATTGAACCGGCAACTTCCGCACGAATTACTTTCTCTGGCTGAATCTAAAGGCATCAAAATATTTCCACAAAGTTGGCAGGACATTAAATTAAACTGTTCATGTCCTGATTGGGCGGTGCCTTGTAAACATTTGGCAGCTGTCATCTACACCATTGCCAATGAAATAGATCAAAATCCTTTTCTTGTTTTTAACCTTCACCGGTTTAATGTGCTGGAAGCATTTTCAGAATCAAAAATGAAATTAGAAGATTTGAAAAGAGAAAAGATTTTCTCATTCGTGGACTGCATTGCTGATGTAAACAGTGGAAATTTAAAACAAGATTTAAAAGAAGATAAGCGAAAAGAAATACCGGATTTTTCGTTGATAGAAAACCTGCTACCCACTCTGCCACTGCTTTTCACCGCTAATCCACTGTTTTTTGACAAAGATTTTAAACCGGTTATTCAAAATAACTACAAACAACTTTCACGGTATCAGCCAAAGTATATCGGTAAATTAAAATCCCAGGAACTAAGCTTTACAAATGATTATCGTTATTATAACTACTCATTTGTTTTTGATGAAGCCTCGAATGCTGAAATAAAAACTGTTGATAGTGACCTGAATGAATTTAAAATTTTATTCAATGATTTGATCGTGTTGCTGGCGGGCACAGAAAGCAAACATTTAGAAAGTTATTCTCCTTCTTTTATTTTTCTTTACCAGTGTTTTCATTTTTGTAACGTGCTGGCAGAGCGTGGCGCATTGCTTCCGCGTTTATTTCACGCAGGAAAGGAGAAATATAAAGTGCAATGGATTCCGGCTTTATTAAATGCAAGTGTCAAAAAGGTTTTTGATGATCTATTAAAATGGTATCCTGAAAATTTCATTCTGCTTGATATTAAAGGCGAAGGAAAGAAAGGAACCACAAAATTAAAATTTAAAAACCCTAAGCGGACAGAGGCACAGACACTTGTTTGCAGCCTGTTTTTAAATTCTTATGTGCATGACTGTTATAACAATGTTTGGCGTACAAGTAAGTCATCCAACGAAAGCGATTTCAAAATAATGGAATTGTTTTTCGATAATACTATTGAAGAATTCAAGTCATTTTCTGAAAAGGAAATTCCGAATACCATTCAACTTTGGCTCAACAGGTTTTATCTGAGTAAAAAGGATTTTTCTCCTGTATTGCAGGTGCATGAAAAAGAAGAGCAAAATGGCTTTGAAGTAGAAGTGCTGATGAAAGATAATGTAGCACCAATGAAGCCTGTAGAATCTTTGCACGCTTTTATGAATGACAATAAGGACAAACAATTTTCCGCATTAAAAGATGTGCAGCTTCTGTCGCATTACATGCCCGGCCTTGATGAGATTATTGCATCAAAAGGAATTAAAAAATTAGAATATTCCACGGAAACATTTGCAGAAGTTCTCACAGCTATTTTACCTGCGATTCGGTTATTTGGAATTCAGACCTTATTGCCGAAAAGCCTCCAACATCTGCTGCGGCCACAGATTTCAATGGCGTTAACGACAAAAGGGAAAAACAAAAGTTATTTATCTGTTGCAGAATTAATTGACTTTGACTGGAAGGTTGCGATGGGCGATACTTTCATCACCAAAGAAGAATTTCTGCGGTTGTCTCAACAGTCTTCAGGTCTTGTGAAGATTCGTGATCAATATGTGATGATGAACCAGGAAGATATTGAAAAAGTGATAAAAAAATTAACCGCTCCTTCTGCTCCCACGTCTTTTACAATGCTGCAAGCCGCTCTGAGCGGCGATTATGAAGGTGCACCAGTTCAAATTGATCCTTCATTAAAGGATAAAATAAATGACATTTTAAAGGCAGATAAAATTGCTTTACCAAAAAACATCACACGCGCAATTACGTCCGTACCAGGAACGTGGATTTGGATGGATGTATAAAAATGCGCAACTCGGATTGGGATCAGTGCTGGCAGATGATATGGGATTGGGAAAAACATTGCAGGTGATCACCACTTTACAAAAATTTAAAGAAGACGGATTATTAAAAGGTCAGCCGGTATTGGTGATCGCGCCTACCACATTATTGAGCAACTGGAAAGCAGAAATTGAAAGATTTGCGCCAAAGTTAAAGGTTACTATTTTTCATGGTGCGCAGAGAAAAGCGTCTTTTACTGAAAGCGATGTGCTCATTACCACTTATGGAATTGTACGCACCGAAAATGAAAAATTAGCAAGGCAAAAATGGTATGCTTTGATCATTGATGAAGCACAAAATATCAAGAACCCGGACATCTCTCAAACGAAATCGGTAAAAAAGATGCGTGCCGCTGTAAAGATAGCTATGACCGGCACTCCGGTAGAAAACAGGCTGATGGAATACTGGAGTATTTTTGATTTTGCCAATCCCGGTTATCTTGGAAATACCAACTGGTTTAATGAAGAATATGCAAAGCCAATTGAGATAAACCAGGACAAAAAACGGTTGGAAAAATTCAGGAAGATCACCTCTCCTTTTATAATGCGAAGAGTAAAGTCCGATAAAAATATCATCAGCGATCTGCCGGATAAAATTGAAAATAATCAATACTGCAACCTGGGAAAAGAACAGGCTTCGTTGTACAAAACCATCACTACCGAAATTCTGAAAGAAGTGGAAACCGCCGAAGGAATAAGCCGCAAGGGATTAATTTTAAAACTACTGACCACGCTCAAACAAATTTGCAACCATCCTGTACAATATTTAAAAAATAATGAAACACCGCTGCCGGAACAATCCGGAAAAATGATGCTGTTGTTCCAGCTTTTGGAAACGATTTATGAAAACAATGAAAAGGTGCTTATTTTTTCTCAGTACAAAGAAATGGGAAGTCTTTTAAGAACGATGATCCAGGAGCATTTTGGAAAAAAAGCCTTGCAATTGCATGGAGGAAATACAAGAAAAGAACGTGATGAAATGGTACAATCTTTCCAGAATAATCCGTTGAGTGATACGTTTATTTTAAGCTTAAAAGCAGGTGGAACAGGGCTTAATCTTACTGCTGCCAGTCATGTAATTCATTTTGATCTTTGGTGGAATCCGGCGGTGGAAGCGCAGGCAACAGATCGTGCATTCCGCATTGGGCAGAAAAAAAATGTGATGGTTCATCGCATGATCACGAAAGGAACGCTGGAAGAAAAAATTGATGACATGTTACGCAGCAAAAAACAATTAGCGAACCTTACAGTGGCAAATGGAGAAAAATGGATCAGCGAATTAAGTGATAACGAAATAAGGAATTTGGTGAAGTTGGGGGAATAGGTGAATTCTAAGTGAATAGCGAATGGTGAATTAAGGATTTCAATGAATGTATTTTTAAAAACAGGAATAGCGTTTATTGTTTTTTTTACTGCCGGTTCACTTAATAGATCTGTCATGTTCATTCTAGAGAATTTATTAAATTACATGAAATTAAAGCTATGGCTCAACTTTACTCATTGATTGTTCTGATTTTGATTTCTTCTTCCGCCTGTTCACAAGTTAAGAATAACAGGACTTTTGAGATAAAGACAAACCTTTTAAATTTAATAGCAGCAGGTCCGTCAATAGGTCTGGAATATGATCTTCCTAAAAATTGTTCCATCATGTTTTCAGTCGCTAATGGCAGAATTGATTATGGTGATTTTGGTGGTATTACCAGCTACACAACTTCTACTGCCGAACTGAGAAAATATTCTCAAAATAAATTGTTCTTTATTGGCCCGTACCTTAAAAATATTAATAAAAAAGTGTCTGCAACACCATCTGTTGTGGCTGGAATGATTCCTGTTGGAAAAGAAAGGAATTTTGTTGGAAATGGTTTATCAACCGGTGGTTCAATCGGGATTAAGTTTCCTTTGTCGAATAATTTAAGGTGCGAATTAAACTCACAAATTGGTTTTGGTCATTATTATAAAATGACAGATAAAGTCAACAACCTTCCCTCTGGAAATTATTTAGATGCAAGAATTGCTCTATGGTTTGGTTACCGGTTTTAAAAGAAGAGAGCTTAAGATGAAACTCTCTTTCTTTTTGTAGTAAAGAAAGGAATATCGCCGGATCCTCTTTTGATTTTTTATAAAATAATTTCATTTTGTTTATTCT
>JAHEZB010000008.1:0-6866 GCA_023251285.1 Chitinophagaceae bacterium
TTAAGTAAACCTGAGACTACAAAAAAGAACTATAAATTAAAAAATCTCATTCTTAATTTATAGTTCTAATTATATCTAAACCATTCTAAACACTCTAAACTCTCTAAACCATTCTAAACTTTAAATATCCGTTGCTTCCCCATAAGCCACTGCAGTAGCTTCTTTCACAGCTTCGCTGATGGTTGGATGCGGATGAATGGCGTTTAATATTTCATGTGCGGTTGTTTCTAACTTTCTTGCAACAACTACCTCGGCAATCACTTCTGTAACATTGTAACCAATCATGTGACAGCCCAATAATTCCCCATACTTTGCATCATAAATAATTTTTACAAAACCTTCTGTAGCGCCGGCTGCTGTTGCTTTTCCACTTGCTATAAAAGGAAATTTTCCAATTTTTAATTCAAACCCTGCTTCTTTAGCCGTTTTTTCAGTATATCCAACAGAAGCAATTTCCGGAGAGCAATACGTACAACCGGGAACGTTATTATAATCAATCGGTTCCGGTGTTTTTCCTGAAAGGTGTTCAGCCGCATTGATTCCTTCTTTCGTCGCTTTATGAGCCAAGGCCTGATGTGGGGTGCAATCACCGATTGCATAAACACCCGGGACATTTGTTTGCTGATATTGATTTACAACAATTCTTCCTTTTTCTGTTTTAATACCCAATTCTTCCAAACCAATATTTTCAAGATTTGCAACAATTCCAACCGCGCTTAAAAGTATTTCTGCTTCTATCGTTACTTCACCATCCTGAGTTTTTACTTTTGCTTTTACACCATTTCCGCTTGTGTCCACGCTGGTAACTTCGCTGTTAGTCATCACAGTGATGCCTTGTTTTCTAAAACTTTTTTCATGTTCTTTAGAAACTTCTTCATCTTCTACAGGAACTGTTTTTGGCAAAAATTCTATCAACGTAACTTTTGTACCAATGCTGTTATAAAAATAGGCAAATTCAGTTCCGATAGCGCCAGAGCCAACAACAATCATTGATTTTGGTTGTTTTTCCAGGCTCATTGCTTTACGATATTCAATTATTTTTTTACCATCTAATTTCATTGTTGGCAATTCTCTTGCTCTTGCGCCGGTGGCAATAATGATATTTTTTGCTTCCAGTGTTTGCTTTTTCCCATCTGCTGATGTTACTTCTAATTTCGTTGGAGAAATTAATTTTCCGGTTCCCATCACCACATCAATTTTATTCTTTTTCATTAAAAAAGTAACGCCTTTATTCATTTTGTCGGCGACACCACGACTTCGCTTAATCATTCCTTCAAAGTTTGGTTTAGCATCACTTACTTCTACTCCATAATCTTTTGAATGATTGGCGTATTCCATTACCTGTCCGCTTTTCAGCAATGCTTTTGTTGGAATGCAACCCCAGTTGAGACAAATACCACCAAGGCTTTCACGTTCTACAATCACTACTTTTTTTCCTAATTGAGATGCCCTGATTGCGGCAGGATAACCACCGGGGCCACTGCCTAAAACTATTACATCGTATGCCATATTTAATCTGAATTTGTTATTTAAAATAGTATTTACAAACGGTGCAAAATTAGTTTAGAATGCTCAAAGCACAAAAACGGTTGCTCATGTTACAAAGCGCCTCATTTCAAATCAGATGGCTTTTTAAAAAACCTGATTTCAAAATTACCGGTCGTTATGACAATTTTTTTTCGATATTTGAACACACATAAGGAACGAGATTTTTACAAAAATCATTCTGCCTTTAAAACCTACTATGAAAACGATTCTATTTTATTGCTGCATCATTTCCATTATTATTCTTACCGGCTGTAGCGCTTCCCGAAGGACGAACAAACCCGACAATTCCAGCAGTGCAGATATTCGCAGTGTAGTTGTTATAAAAAATAGAGTCGCGGAACGAACCATTAATACAAAAAACGTATCAGCCTCTGAAGTAGTGGATTTTGCCGAAACTCTTATTGGGATTAAATATAAATATGGATCTTCTGATAAAGAAAAAGGTTTTGATTGTTCTGGCTTCATCAATTATGTTTTCAATCATTTCAATATTTCTGTTCCACGCGTCTCAAAAGATTTTACAAACGCAGGTGTAGAAGTACCGATAAAAAATAGCAAGCCAGGTGATATTATATTATTTACAGGCAGTGATCCCAATAGTGGCGTAGTAGGACACATGGGAATTGTGACAGAAAACAAAAACGGCGATCTGAAATTTATCCATGCTTCAGAAAGCCGTGGTGTGATGATCTCAGGAATGAATTCTTATTTTATTCCAAGGTTTGTAAAAGTGAACAGGGTGTTTTCTGTTTTTTAAATTGAACAAAGCAAGAAATAACGATGATTTTGATTTAATGAAAAGGAAATTAATTGAGTATTGTCGGCCTGATTTTATCATCTGCTATCTTTTCGTAGATCATTACTTTCACCGTCCAGGAAGGCATCGAATAATTTAGCGCTACTTCTACTTTAAAAAGTTCCAGATCATGATTGGTAGCATTGAGCTGTAAAATGCTGGACGCAAAAGCGCGATCCTCATCAGGATTATCATAGTTGCCAACAAGTTTGTAAGATGTTTTGTCATAAAAAGTTAGCGTGCAATTATTTAACTGGTGAAAGTATTCTTTGTATTTTGCTGCAGCTGCATTATAATCTTCTGATTCAAACATCGTGGTTTGCCAGGTATATGAATAAGGATCTACATATTTCGTGATAGATGTTTCTAATGCACCCTCAGGAGAGATTTTACTTGTAAACTCAATGGTAGTACCGTTTTTGTTTACTGTATCCCCTTTGATATTATTGAAATTCTGGTAATAATCCCTGGCCACTTTTTCTATTACTGGCTTGATGGAAGGAGACGATTTATGTAAAGAAAGTTTCGGTTGTGCATTAATTGTAAATGCCGAAAAAATAAACAAAAGAGTAAACAGGTGTTTCATAAGATTCTTAATTTTTGGATTTAAACGGATTAAAGAGCGATAATAGTGTATAACAATCAGAAATGGAAATAAAAGTAATTCACAGAAATGTGTATAACACACTTCCAGTTTCAAACGAATGTTTTTCAAGAATTGAGAAAATTCTTTTCGAAATGCACCTTCACAATTGATCAGCCCAGCGCTTCTGTTTTTTAATAAATGAATTCTTTCATGCTTTATCATCTCTACTAAAAAGGTCATCTTAATCTTTACCCTTATTTTTGCAAAAATTTTTTACATGGAAACGCTACGGGTATTACACAATCTGATTCGGTGGCTCATTTTAGTTTTTGCTTTCTGGACTGTAATCAGTGCTATTAGTGGTTTGGCTTCAAAACGAGCTTATTCTAATTCAGATAACCGCAGCAATCTGTTCTTCATGATTTTCATGGATATCCAACTACTCATCGGACTCATTATTTATTTTACGAACGGTTGGTTCGAAAGTTTAAAACACATTGGCGAAAGCATGAAAGACCCGATGGTTCGTTTTTTTACCATCGAGCATTCTGTGATGATGATCATTGCATGGATATTGGTTCACGCAGGAAGAATTTCGGTAAAAAAAGCAGCGACATCTCAATCAAAATTTAAAAAAAGCTTATTATATTTTGGAATTGCCTTGCTCATCATACTAATTGCCATACCGTGGCCGTTTAGAGAAGCAATAGCAAGGCCTTGGTTTAGATGGTTTTGATTTAATTGGATTATTCATTTCAATTCTGCCATACAATTTTAAACAAGTTTAAACCCAACCTAAACGCTAAAAAAATATTCCATAAAAAACGGAAAAAGTAAATGACAGAAACTAAAGTAGAAAGACCGATCATATTAGTAACAAACGACGATGGAATTACGGCGCCTGGCATACACAGTCTGGTAAATGCAGTTAAAGATTTAGGAGATGTTGTAGTAGTTGCTCCCGACAAACCACAAAGCGGAATGGGACATGCAATCACGATTGGCGTTCCCTTGAGATTAAATAAAGTAAAAGATTTTTTTGAAGGCGCAGAGGCATGGCAAACGAACGGCACTCCGGTGGATTGTGTGAAACTTGCGGTTGATAAAATCCTTCATAGAAAACCCGACATTTGTTTGAGCGGCATCAACCACGGCGCCAACCATTCTATTAATGTCATTTACTCCGGCACCATGAGCGCAGCGATGGAAGCGTCTATCGAAAGCATTCCTTCGATAGGATTTTCTTTGCTTGATTACAGCATCGACGCGGATTTCAGTGCCGCAGAATTTTATGTACATAAAATAGTACAGAGTGTGATGAAAATGAACTTAGACAAACATTTTTTACTGAACGTAAATATTCCTGCAGTACCGCTGGATCTGATGAATGGAATAAAAGTTTGTAAACAGGCTTATGCAAAATATGATGAAGATTTTGATGAGAGGCTGGATCCACATGGAAGAAAATATTACTGGCTGACCGGTGAATTTAAAAATTTTGACACCGGGGAAGATACGGATGTGTGGGCCCTGGAGCATAACTATGTAAGCGTGGTTCCTGTCCATTTTGATCTTACCAATTATAAATTAAAAAAAGATCTGGAACAAAACTGGGATATCTTATGATTTTCAAAAAAGACAATTTCGTATTTGGGCTTGCACTCGGTCTCATTGCTCCAATGATCGGATTTCTTGTTTACAAACTAATTAAATTCAGAGGACTTAGTATTTCTGAGATGTTCCAGTGGATGAAGTTTAATCCAAACCTGATCACTGTTTCTATTAGTGTTTCTTTACTTGCAAATGCCATTTTATTTACTATTTATATAAATGGCTATCGCGACAAAACAGCAAAAGGAATCTTTATAATGACCATCATCTATGCAATAATTGCGCTTGCATTTAAGTATTGGTAGTACCTTAATCATTCATCTATAACTTCAGATTGGTTTAAAAAACGTATTTCTACGATTATTTCAATCGGCTATTTACGACAAAAACCGTAAATTCAATATCAGTAAAATTCAGCAGTAACGCTCTTGCGCAAAGTATCGCATCCCCCTATCTTTGTACTCAGAAGTTGATTGATGTTCAACAGACATTAATCGAAACCAATCCAAATCCATTGAAAAATATCTCCCGAAAATCGGGACCTCTAATCCAGGAAAAACCAATAAAAATCCGATATCAGTCAACTTCTCTTTTTTTTAAATCCGATACCTGAGAAAAATAATATACCAAAAGAAAACCATCTCTCAGAAGAGTTGAAAATTGAAGTCCTGAAAAACTTTACCCCAGGTCAAAATTTGTTTAAAAGGCTTCTGCTATTAATCCGCAGAAGCCTTTTTAATTTTATAAAAAAACTGCAGTCAAGGAAGAAATAACAGCAATTGCTGATTTAATGCATTATCAAAAGAAAAAGTAATTCTACCAACGTTTAAATACGATAGAAACAGTAAATTCAATACTGATAAAATTCAGCAGTAACGCTCTTGTACGCGGTCTTGCAACAACTTATCTTTGTACTCAGAAGTTGATTGATGTTCAACAAACATTAATCGAAACCGATCCAAATCCATTGAAAAATATCTCCCGAACAATCGGGACCTCTAATCCAGGAAAAACCAATAAAAATCCGATATCAGTCAACTTCTCTTTTTTTTAAATCCGATACCTGAGAAAAATAATACCTAAAGAAAACCAGCTCTCAGAAGAGTTGAAAATTGAAGTCCTGAAAAACTTTACCCCAGGTCAAAATTTGTTTAAAAGGCTTCTGCTATTAATCCGCAGAAGCCTTTTAGTTTTATTAAAAAATACAGCCAACGAAGAAATAATCGCAATTGCTGATTTATTGTATTAGCAAAAGAAAAAAGTAATTCTACCAACGTTTAAATACGATGCAAACAGTAATTATAATATTGAAAAAATTAAGCAGTAACGCTCTTGTGCACCGGCCTCGCCACTATATCTTTGTACCAGAAGTTGATTGATGTTCAACAAACATTAATCGCCAATCCTTTGAAAAATATCGCCCGAACAATCGGGATCCTTTAATCCGGGAAAACCAATAAAATCTGATATCAGTCAACTTCTTTGTTTTAAATTTAATGCTTTTGAAAATATAAATCCCATGAAAACCAAGCCATTTAAACGGCTTTAAAAGTTTAACCCTGAAAACTAACTAGCAGGATTAAATTACTGAACTTCCGCCGCCGGCGGAAGTTTTTTTTTGTGAGATGAAACTTCTATTATTTTTTTTCTTTTCATAACTGTTGATGTGTTTAACTTTACAGAGCAATCCCGATTTTCAAACTATAAAAATTATTTTATGATTGAAAGAATTCCAGGGCTTCCATCAAAAGTAGCGGCATTCAATGCAACTGAAAAAGTTACTGCCGATGATTATACAACGACTATTAATCCCATCGTAAAAAGAATTGAAAAGGAATTCGGAAAAATAAATTATCTCCTTGTTATCAACACTTCCCTGAAAAACTACAGTTTGGGCGCCTGGATCAAAGATGCGCTTTTGGGATTTAAATATTTTGCAAAATGGAACAAGTTGGGAATTGTATCAAACAAGAAAAGCATCAAAGAATTTACAGACTTTTTTGGAAGATTTTTACCATCTGTTACCAAAGGTTTTATTATGGAAGACGAAGAAATTGCAAAGCGATGGATATCAGAATAAGTGCCGTTAAAACTTATGCCTTTTGAAAAGATAATTACCATTTCTTACTTTTTAATCAGTAACTATACAAAGACAGCAAACGGTTTCCAAAATCATCAGCAAAAGAATCAGCTACTTTATCTCTTTCACCTCAGCTTTTCTATTCAAAGAAAAGCCTCAAGACTTTCATATGATTCCGGCACCTCACCCAATGCAGGCAGCCGAAAAGAATAAAATAAACAGTGGAAATTTTTTCATTAATTTTT
>JAHEZB010000008.1:6876-8820 GCA_023251285.1 Chitinophagaceae bacterium
TTCAGCGGTAAAATTTGAGGTATTAATTTTGAGGGTATCTGAGACAGTAAACAAACAAATATGGTGAATTTCAAATTTTATTTTAATAACTCTTAATTTTATTCAAAATATTTTCAAAGCTAAAATAAGAAAATGGATTTCGTTGATTATTATAAAACATTAGGCGTAGCAAAAAATGCATCGCAGGATGATATCAAAAAAGCTTATCGGAAACTTGCAAGAAAATTTCATCCGGATGTAAATCCGAATGATAAAGAAGCACACAAAAAATTTCAGCAGATCAATGAAGCCCACGAAGTTTTGAGCGAGCCCGAGAAGAGAAAAAAATACGATCAGTATGGTGAAAACTGGAAACATGCGGACCAATATGAACAGGCACGGCAACAGCAGCAACAGGCTGGTGGTGGATCTGGAGGATTTGGCGGCGGCGGCTTTGGCAACTTTGGCGGTAGTGAATACACTTATTCGGGCGGTGAAGAAGGCGGTTTTTCAGATTTTTTTGAATCGCTTTTTGGTGGAAGCAGAGGCAGAAGAAGCCAGCCAAAATACCGCGGCCAGGATTTTAACGCCGAGTTGCAGCTTTCATTGACAGAAGCTTATACTACACATAAACAAACGCTTACTATTAATGGAAAAAATGTGCGTATTACCATTCCTGCCGGAGTTGAAAATGGACAGCAAATAAAATTAAAAGGTTATGGAAGCCCGGGTGCAAACGGCGGACCTAACGGCGATCTGCTTATCACTTTTGTAATCAATAATAACACGGATTTTAGGAGAGAAGGAAACGATTTATATAAAACCGAGGATATTGATCTGTATACTGCCCTCCTTGGTGGTGAAAAAACAATTGATACATTGAGTGGAAAAATAAAATTAAAAGTAAATCCTGAAACGCAGAATGGAACGAAAATGCGGCTGAAAGGAAAAGGATTTCCGGTTTATAAAAAAGAAGGACAGTTTGGTGATTTGTATATTACCTGGGAAGTGAAACTGCCGACCAATTTAACCCAAAAACAAAAAGATTTACTTACCGAATTATCAAAATTATCCTCATAAATTTTTTGATATGGAAAACGATGAATTAATACCAGCCGAAGATTTTTGCATGTATCATAATATTGAATATTCTTTTATCAGTTCACTGGAAGATTCAGGATTGATACGGGTTACAGCAGTTGAGCAACATACATTTATTCCTGCAGACGAATTACAAAAGCTGGAAAAATTTGTACGTCTCCATTATGATTTAGATATTAATTTAGAAGGAATTGAAACGATCAATCACCTGCTGGAAAAGATTGACGAAATGAACAAACAAATTCTACAGTTGAAGAATAAAGTAATTAGTTGATATACTCATGCGTCCATTTGCAAATTTGTTAATTAATGAAACGGCCATTCTTTTTGAATCTTTGCTTTAATAAAATATACAATGGCGCCGAGAAAAATTACTACCAATCCACTCAACATTAATTTGCTTCCGGTAGAAATCAGGATAAAAAACCACATGGCAATTGCAACGAAAACGGGTACCGGAAACAACGGCATTTTGTAAGGAAACTCCGTTTTATTTTTTTTGCTTCGTAAAATTAATAAGCCAACTGCTTGTCCGATAAACTGAATCATAATTCGCATTGCAAGAATAGCGCTGATCGCTTCGCTCAATTTAAAAAGCATACTAAAAATGAACGCAACACTTCCTAGAAATAATAAAGAAATATAAGGGAAATTTTTTGTAGGATGAAGTTTTGCAAACACTTTAAAAAATTCTCCATCTTCGGCCGCAGCATAAGGGATACGGCTGTAGCCAAGGGTTGCAGAAAAAACAGAAGCGAAGGCAACCCACAAAATTAAACAGGTAATTATGGTAGCTGCAGTATGGCCCATCAGCACTTCAATAAATTCGCTGATCACAAACTCACTATTTTTTGCATGCTCCCA
>JAHEZB010000008.1:8830-17674 GCA_023251285.1 Chitinophagaceae bacterium
TAACACTGACCACACTAATATTCATCAATAAATACAAAACTGCAATTCCTGCGATAGAAACAAAAATGCTCCTGGGAATGTTTTTTGAAGGATTTTTTATTTCACTTCCCAGGTGGCAAACATTGTAATAACCTAAATAACTATAGACTGATTTTACACTCGCAAAACCAATGGCTGTTACAAAGGCGTAATCCACAGTTAAACCGGAATTAATATTTCTGACTGGTGCTAAAAAATTACCATGAACGATTCCGCCACCTATTATCCAGAACATAGTGATGATAACTCCGGTCCACAAAAAAATACTGATTTTGCCAATCGCTTCTATTTTCCGGTATAATAAAATCACAATTAAAATAACTACACTTCCACTTACTAATTTTTCGGTAAGGTTTGTAAGCGGAATGATAAAAGAAAAATATTTTGCAAAGCCGATTGCAGCAGATGCTATAACCAGCGGAGCTTGTATCATCGTTTGCCAGACGAATAAAAAGCTCATCATTTTGCCTGCACCATTTTTTCCATACGCCTCTTTTAAAAAGTTATAGCTTCCACCGGCACGAGGAAATGCAGCTCCTAACTCACTCCAAACCATTCCGTCAACAATGGATAAAAAAGCACCCGCGATCCACGCATATAAAAAATACGGCCCGTTCATCATTCCAATTACCATGGGTAAAGTGATGAATGGGCCGATGCCAACCATGTCAATCATATTGATGGCTGATGCCTGTGCCAGACTGAGTCTTCTTTCCAATAAAGCCATGTAATAAAATTGCGGATAAAAAATGGATAAATATACTTTTAAAAAAATTCAAATTATTATTAAAAACAAAGCGAAAACGAAAAGCTTACTTTTATTTAAAGGAAATGAAACGACATTCCTGTATAATTCTTAAAGTTGAAAATAACACGATTTTTCTTTCATTGTTATTTACATTTGAAGAAATAATTACGATGCTCGACAGAAGAAAATTTTTACAACTTTCAACGCTTGCTGCTCCTTTACTTTCTTTAAAAAATCTGACAACTAACGGAAATGTACAAACGAAACCCATTATTGTTTCTACCTGGAAGAATGGGAAGGAAGTAAACGCGGAAGCCTGGAAAATTTTATCAAAAAATGGCCGCGCTTTAGACGCTGTAGAAGCAGGTGCAAGGTATGTTGAAGATACGATAGATTGTTGCATCGGATTGGGTGGATATCCTGACAGGGACGGCATTGTAACACTTGATGCCTGTATTATGGATGAACATGCCAATTGTGGTTCTGTGGGTGCGATTGAACAAATAAAGCATCCGGTTTCGGTTGCAAGAAAGATCATGGAAACAACACCTCATATTATGCTGGTGGGTGATGGTGCGCAGCAATTTGCGATTGAAAATGGTTTCAAAAAAGAACCGAAAGAACTTTCTGCACCAGCAAAAGAAGCATATGAAAACTGGTTGAAAAAAAGCGAATACAAGCCTGAAATCAATATTGAAAACAAAAAAGGAAATGGTCCTTTTGCACCACCATTTTTTGAGGATGGTTCTGTAAATCACGATACAATGGGATTGGTAGCACTGGATGCCTCGGGAAATATGAGCGGAGCTGTTACGACTAGCGGAATGGCATTTAAAATTCATGGTCGTGTGGGAGATTCACCAATAATCGGAGCGGGATTATTTGTAGATAACGAAGTAGGAGCAGCTACATCAAGCGGGCTTGGTGAAGAAGTAATGCGTATTTGTGGGACACATGTAGTTGTCGAATACATGCGTCACGGATTGTCGCCGGAAGCGGCTTGTAAAAAAGCAATTGAAAGGATCATTAATCGGGATGTAGCAAGAGCAAAGACACTGCAGGTTGGTTTTTTGGCATTGAATAAAAAAGGTGAGTATGGGGCTTATGCAGTTCAAAAAGGATTTGTATTTGCAGTAAAAAGTAAAGGAGAAGAAAAAATTGTTCCTGCTAAATATTTTTTTGATTTGGGAGTAACGTGACGAATTGCGAAGGGTGAATTGTGTGAGCTATTTTAGTGGGTTTGATTATGATAATAATTTGAAAATACAGGTTAATAATATGAATTGTAAATTAGAAATTATTGGTTTTAATATCGAAAGTTGTATTGCGGCGCAGGAAGCAGGAGCAAACAGAATCGAACTTTGTGTCGGTCCTGGAGAAGGCGGCACCACTCCTTCTTACGCATTTATAAAAGCGGCAAGAGAAAAGTTACAAATTGATTTGTATGTGATGATTCGCCCACGGGGCGGAGATTTTTTGTACAGCGATAATGATTTCGAAATCATGAAAAATGACGTGGCTATTTGCAAAGAACTGGGTTGTAACGGAATAGTTACCGGCATTCTAACAGCAGACGGAAAAGTTGATAAAAACAGATGCAGACAGCTAATTGAAATTGCATATCCGTTGGAAGCCACATTCCACCGGGCATTTGACAGAGTTGCAGATCCTTTTGAAGCGTTGGAGGATATTATTGAATTGGGATTTGAAAGAATTTTGACTTCAGGATTGAAATCAAAAGCGATGGACAGTTTAGATCTTCTTTCTAAATTAATCACGCAATCTGATGAAAGGATTATCATCATGCCTGGCTCCAGTGTTACTGCTGAAAATATAATTACCATTGCTGAAAGTACCGGTGCTACTGAACTTCATAGCTCTGCCACATTTTCCGAAGAAAGCAAAATGGAATATAAAAATGCTGAAATCAATGAAACTTTGAATCATGTTACTGTTAATAAGGAGGCAGTGAAAAAGATGGCGGATTTACTAAAAGACTACAGTTTGAAATTGGAAAAATAAAAGGTTTCTGCAATTCGTAATAGTTAAATGCATCTCGGAAATCAACTGTTAAACCCATGCCAAACAAAACTGCAAAATCATTGTTCACCGGGTTGGAAGTGATGTTTAAAGGGTTAATGATTGTTTGATCTATTCCTGGATGATGCATATAGAATACCTCAACGCGCATCATCGCCAATCATTTATTGCCTAAAAAAACCAATAGATAAGACAGGAAACGAAGAAATATTAAATATTCCTGTTTTCAAAATATGCCATAAATTATTCCAGGAGTTGTCGTGGATGAATCCTGATTTCTGAGCCCTTTAGCATAAAAACTGATTTTGGTTTTTCTTTATTTAAGATGGAAAATTCCTTTCCAAACAGCGACCCGAAATCACAATTAACAGAATAGTCCTTGACATTAAATGTTTCCCAAAGCTCATGTTCCACTTCGTATTGGTAGGTTGTTGTTTCACCGTTTTTTCTAAAACCATAATAATGGTCTGCAATAAATTCGTTGAACTTATTTTGCCGGATAGGCGTTGATCTTTTGCCCGCTTTTGCAGTTAATTTACTCCATTTATCCAAATGTTTCCATTCATATCCCGTTTCCATATAATCACCTGTGTCCTGATGAAAACTTTTCATTTTCAGGGTCATATAATTTTGTCCAAAAACCGTATTCGCAAGTAAAGTGATTGCATATTTGGGGACAATTTCCTTTATAAAAACAACTCCTCTTTTAGCCGCTAAACCATGAGTTGACTTTACATAAAACCTCAGTGTCACTTCTTCAAAGTTGCTGTGAAAAGGAATGCCGAATCCAAGCATCTGGGTATTCAGAAACATAAAACCAGCAAGCGTTACATAAGTTTCACTTTCAAAAAAATCAAGTTCTGTTTTATAAGGGACATAGGGCAATAACAGTTCTTTAGGAACGGCATAATTCGCCATAATGATGTTATTCCATTCTGCGCGTAATAAATGTGTTTTCATTTTTATGAGATTCGAGATTCAGGTAACACAAGAAGAAAGAATCATTCTGAAAACATCAATACAATAATCTTACCTTAATCGTTTCTTTTACTTCTTTCAACAATTCAAGCGCTTCTTTTGAAAGATTTTTATTCACATCCAAAACTACATATCCAATCTCATCATTTGTTTTTAAATATTGTCCAAGAATATTTATTTTATGAGAAGATAGTTGCGTATTTATTTCAGATAAAACACCCGGAACGTTTTTATGAATATGTAAAATCCGATGCGTGTTTTCCTGTGGTGGAAGGTTTAAAGGAGGAACGGAATGAGAACCCGTTGAAATTCCTTTTTCCAAAAAATTAAATAATTTATTGCTTACATCTTCACCAATATTTGCCTGTGCTTCTTCAGTGGAACCACCGATATGTGGTGTTAAAATCACATTACTTACTCCTTGTAAAGGTGTAAAAAATTTATCTCCGTTTTTTACCGGTTCTTCCGGGTAAACATCAATTGCTGCACCTGCCAGATCATTCTTTTGTAATGCTTCTTTTAACGCTTCCAAATCAACGACCTTTCCTCTGGCATAATTAATAAGGATTGCATTTTTTTTAAAAAAAGGAATATTATTTTTATTGATGAGATTCCTGGTGGAAGGAAGATCCGGAACGTGGAGGGTAACAATATCAGCAACTTTTAATAATTCTTTTAACGTTTTCTTACTCTCAGCATTTCCAAGTGGCATCTTTGTTTCTGCATCATAAAAAATTACTTTCATACCCAACGCTTCTGCAAGGACGCTCACTTGTGAACCTATATTTCCATAGCCAACAATTCCCAAAGTCTTACCTCGAAGTTCGTGGCTTCCGGAGGAATCTTTTAACCAGATTCCGTCGTGCGCAGATTTATTTTTATCCGGAATTTTTCTGATCAACATGATGGAAGCCGCCATCACTAATTCAGCCACTGAACGGGTATTAGAATAAGGTGCATTAAAAACCGGAACACCTTTTTCCGTGGCGGTTTCAATATCTACCTGGCTGGTTCCAATGCAAAAACATCCGATCGCCTGTAATTTCGAAGCATTCTTTAAAACTTCTTCCGTCACTTTTGTTTTGGAACGAATACCCAGCAAATGAACATTTTTAATTTCTTTAATCAGTTCACTTTCTGTCATCGCTCCTGCTACCCTCTTTACAGAAGTATAGCCTGCATCAAGAAACTTTTGGGCAGCAGTTTTGCTAATGTTTTCTAAAAAAAGGATATTTATTTTTTCTTTAGGATAACTGGTAACTTTTTTCTCGGGCATTTTAAAATTGTAATGTAATATTGCAAATATAGCTCCTAAATCCCTGAAAATTTTTTGATGAAACCTATAATTTTTTTCGTTGCGTCTTTTGTTTTATTTTCTATCATTTCTTCCTGCGGTTCCAGCGCCATCAAGCCGAAACCAGAACACAAAGACTCAACCGCTTATGTAGCGCCGGTTGCAGGCAATCTTCCCAAAGATGAATTTGAACGCTATCACAATGAAATACAGGATTTTTATGAAAAGAAATTATTACGCACCGGTTTTAATGGTGCGATTCTGGTAGCTAAAAAAGGCCAAATATTGTTCGAAGATTATCACGGATTTTATAATCTTCACAAAAAAGACTCTCTTACCAAACACAGTGCTTTTCACCTGGCATCGGTTTCAAAAACATTCACGGCAATGGCTACTCTCAAACTCGCACAAATGGGAAAGCTTTCTTTGGATGATGATGTAAAAAAGTTTTTCCCAAATTTTCCTTATGATAACGTAAAGGTGAAAGATCTTCTTGATCACAGAAGCGGGCTGCCAAATTATTTATATTTTATGGAACAATTGGGCTGGGATAAAAAACAACATTGCACTAACCAGGATGTACTGAATTATCTTATAAAATACAAGCCTGCCGCTACAGCGCCTGACACGCATTTTACTTATTGCAACACAAATTATGCGCTGTTAGGATTAATTATTGAAAAAGCATCGGGCATGTCGTATGCTGCTTTTTTACAACAACAATTTTTTACTCCATTGCAAATGAACGACACCTATGTTTATAATATTGGCGATAGCGCCACAGCCATGCCGTCATATGATTATCGCGGCAGGCCGGAAGCGTTTACTTTCCTGGATTGCGGCATCGGAGATAAAAACATTTACAGTACCCCTGAAGATCTGTTGAAATGGGACCAGGCAATGTACAGCAATCAAATTTTTAGCAAAGAAACGTTGGAAAAAGCCTTTACTCCGTATAGCAACGAAAAGCGAGGAATCAGGAATTATGGATATGGATGGAGAATGAACGTATATCCAAATGGCAAAAAAATAATTTATCACAACGGTTGGTGGCATGGTAATAACGCTTCATTTATCCGGATGATACAAGACTCAGTAACCATTATTGTTCTGGGAAATAAATACAATGCCAATATCTATCATTCGAAGGACCTGGAAAGTATATTTGATTCAGGAATTGCTCCTGCCCCTGAAGAAAATGAAGAAATGAGCAACAGTGAACCTGCAAAAAGGGTTGAAAGAAAGAAGGCACATAAACCGGTAGCAAAAAAGACCGGTGTAAAAAGACATGTTTCCAGGAAAAGGAAGTAACAGAGCCATCACTTAAAAAATGCACTTTTATTCTTGTGAATAATTTACGTGTATACGTTACCGTTAGTTTAACTTTTTTTATTTTTTTTGAAAACAGTAAAGAAACAAATAATGCTTATTTGTATTCCTGAGTCGATAAATACTTTTATACTTTAAGATTTGTAGCAACTTAAATATTCCAAACCTCTCACTATTCTTCCAGTTTCACTCTTCTCAATTCCAATAAATTCTGACTGTTTGGAATGAAATTTTTGACGTTCGGTTGCACCATCCAAATAATCATATCATACCACAAAGGCACTACCGGCGCATCTTTTATCATAATCTGATCTGCCTGCCTATAAAGTGAATACCGGATGGAATCATTCTTTTCAGATAAAGAAGCCTCATACAATTTATCAAATTTTGGATTTTGGTATCTTGTATAGTTGGGAGGCGCCGGATTTTTTCCATAAAAAACGCTCAAAAAATTTTCTGCATCCGGATAGTCGGCAATCCAGCTTCCCCGAAAAAATAATGCTTCTGATTTTGCGGTTTGTTCCAGCAGCAAACTTTTCTGAACGACTTCCACATTTATCTTAATGCCAATCTGCAATAATTCATTGGCAATATAACTGGCTATGTCTCCATATAAAGGAACCGTGAGAAGCTTTAGAGGAGGCAGCCCCACCCCATTTGGATATCCTGCTTCCTTCAGCAACTGCAAAGCCTTTTGCGGATCATAATGATATCCTTTCACTTTTGAAGAATCAAAAGAAGGAAAACCAGCAGGCACAAAGCCACTGGTTGCAGGAGTACCAATCGAATTGCGGATATAAAGAATCATCTTTTTGCGGTTAAAACCATAATTAATTGCCTGCCGGATCTTAACATCTTTTGTAACTGAATTTTTTACAACATCAAGTGAACTGTCGCATAAAAAACCAAGGTATTCAATGGTAAGCCCGGTATGTTTTACCAATACGATTTTATCTTTCCACTGTTTGCGAAGGTCACCTGCTTTTGTGAGGACTTCATCTTTAAACGAAGGATCTATATCGTTAATAAAATCAAGACGTTTTTGTTGAAATTCTAAAAATTCGGTTGCCTTGTTTTGAAGAAAAGTAATTTTAATTCCATTAATGTAAGGAAGCCGGTTTCCAGCACTGTCTTTTTCAAAATAGTTTGGATTTTTTTTCATGATCATAGCCTGATCTTCTTCCCAGGCAACGAGCTCAAAGGGCCCTGTACCGCAAGGATGGCGACGAAAATCTTTTCCATATTTTTCTACAACTTCATGTGGTACAATCGAACAATATTGCATGCTCATCACCCCTAAGATCGGATGAAATGGTTTTAATAATTTCAATTGAAAAGTGGTATCATTAATCGCTTTGAATGGTTCAATTGTATCCACTCTTCCATTAAAGATCCAAGCGCCACTGCTTGCAGTATTCTTATCCATAATACGCTGAAAGCTATACACCACATCTGCGGCAGTCATCTTTCTTCCCTTGCCGCCAGGAAAAGCAGCATTATCCTGGAAAAAAACATCGTTGCGCAGATGAAAAGTAAAAGTGAGATTATCATCAGACTCGTCCCAGCTTTTTGCAAGAGAAGGAACAAGATTCATGTTGTTATCTATCTGCACCAAAGTATTATAAAGCTGATGCACTGCCCACATTATAGATTGGTTTTTAGCAAAAGCGGGATCAAGAGTCGCAATCCCGGATTGCTCATTGTAATGAAAAATATTTTTCACTTTTTCATGATGAGAACAGGAAGAAATAAAAAAAATAAATCCTGTTAGAGAAAGCAGCAGACTTTGTTTAAGCAATTTTATCAATGGTAACGGATTTTGTTTTTTTAACGTCATCTTTGTTTATAAAAAAATAAATTTAGTAAATGAAAAAGATAATCACTGTTTTTAGTTTCCTGGTTCTTTTATTTAATTTTTCTTTTGCACAAAACTTTACTCATGCAGATACGCTGCGCGGCACTAATGGCGCAGGAAGAGCGTGGTGGAATGCGACTAAGTATGACCTTCATGTAAAATTTAATTTAGAAGACAGCAGCATCAGTGGTTATAATATTATAAGTTATAAAACGCTGGAAGCAAAGCATGCTGATTTTTTCCAAATAGATCTGCAAGAGCCAATGATCATCGATTCAGTCATATCGCAAAGCGGCTCCGAAAAATTTCCGCTCCAAAATGGAAAACTTTCTTTTACCCGGGAAGGGAATGCATGGTTTGTATATTTAAAAAACAGTGCACTAAACCCAACAACGAAACATGATATAAATAAGCCGATGTTGAGAAGTGGAAATTCAAATAAAAGTTCGTTTGCTGAAAACGGAATCAGCGAAATATCAAACCTCGTGGTTTATTATCACGGAAAGCCACGTAAGGCAAAAAATGCACCATGGGACGGTGGCTTCGTTTGGAAAAGGGATA
>JAHEZB010000312.1 GCA_023251285.1 Chitinophagaceae bacterium
CATCATACGGTGAAAGTTTTGATTCAAATATTTTTACATCTTTTTTCTTTTTGAAAAATTTAAAGAGAAAAAGGATCCAGATAATTAAAAGAACAATTCCCAAAGCAACCAATGCCCACGCCCACCACGGAAATGATTTTTTTACTTCAATAATGTTTTTGATATCATGAAAAGGCATGATGCTGTCCGTAGGAGAATAAGTAACGTTTATGGCGATGGAATCTGTAAAAAGATTAAAGGTAGAATCACCGTCAAGAGTTGCTACGGAAAGGGTTTGCGGTGGAATCACCTGCCTTCCTGAATCGAAACTGGTTAGAATAATATCCTGGCTGAAATTCAGATTTCCATTAGAAAATGAGGAATCAATTTTATTTCTTGTAATGACATTGAAATTACCAACACTATCGGGCATCGAAAACCATCCAAGCCGATAAGTATTATCCGGCATCGAAAATTGAACACGGTAATTTATCTGTTGCCCAATGAGAATATTGTTTTTATCAACAGATGTTTTTACGGTTGGTAATTGTGCATTAGAATTCTGAAAAGAAAACAGGAAAGCAACAATCAAAATAACCACTACCCTTATATCGTAAACACAATTCTTCAATTCAGATCAATGAGTTTTTTTTCTTCTTCTAAAAAAATTTTGCAACACTTTTACATAATCTTCATCGGTGCGGACGTGCAATAATTGTGCGCCTGACTTTTTAAAAATACTTTTAGTTTCTGTACTTTGATTAATAAAGTTCTGATGATAATTATACCGCACGATTGCATCAGAAGTGTTGAGCCATTGAGCTTTTCCGGTTTCCAGATCCTGTACTTTCACCATGCCGATATCAGGTAACTGGCTATCCATTTTATCATAAACTTTTAATCCAATCACATCATGCCTGTTTGCCAAAACGCGCAAACTATGTTCATAATTTTCATCCAGAAAATCGCTCATGATGAACGCAATACTTTTCTGATTGTTTGATCTCGAAAAAAAGTTTAACGCTTCCCGAAGATTGGTTCCACTTCGTTTCGGTGAAGCAGTCAATAACTCACGCACAATAAAAAGCGCGTGTTCTTTTCCTTTTTTCGGAGGAATATACTTTTCAATTTTATCACTAAAAAATATAACGCCTACTTTATCATTGTTATTGATTGCACTGAAAGTGAGTACCGCTCCAATTTCTGTGATCAGATCTTTTTTATTCTGATGAACGGTGCCAAACATAGAGCTGGCGCTAATATCCACCAAAAGAATCACGGTAAGTTCTCTTTCTTCTTCAAAAACTTTTGTAAAAGGATGCGCATATCTTGCACTCACATTCCAATCAATAAACCGGACATCATCACCGTGATAATATTCACGCACCTCGCGGAACCGCATTCCTTTTCCTTTAAACGCTGAATGATATTCACCGGTAAAAAGATGCGTGGTGATCTTCTTGCTGATGATCTCCAGTTCTTTTACTTTTTTGATGATATCGGTGGTGGTTAGAGGCAATTGTTAATTATTGAATTATTGAATTATTGAATTATTACTCAAACACGAATCTTCATTATTTCTTTGTTTGCTACAGCGAATATCAGAAATGATTAAGGCACATTCACCGCTTTTAAAATTTCATTGATGACCATTTCCACATTTACATTTTCTGCTTCGGCTTCATAAGTAAGTCCGATGCGATGACGCAAAACATCTTTGCAAATATTTCTTACATCTTCCGGAATCACATAACCGCGTTTGTTTAAATATGCATAGGCCTTTGCCGCCAAAGCCAGGTTGATACTCGCTCTTGGCGAACCACCATAAGAAATCAATGGTTTTATTTTCGCGAGGTTGTATTTATCAGGATATCGTGAAGCAAACACAATGTCAATAATATATTGTTCTACTTTTTCGTCCATATAAACTTCACGCACCAACTGGCGCGCATTTAAAATTTCAGAAGAAGAAACCACCGGATTAATGCGTGGTTGTTGCATAGCCTGAACATTCTGACGAATAATTGCCTGTTCTTCTGTTTTTGATGGGTAATCAATAATTACTTTCAACATAAACCGGTCGACCTGTGCTTCCGGCAGCGGATAAGTTCCCTCCTGCTCAATGGGGTTTTGAGTGGCAAGAACTAAAAAAGGTTCTTCCAAAAAGTAAGAATTATTACCGATGGTAACTTGTCTTTCCTGCATCGCTTCCAGCAAAGCGCTTTGCACTTTTGCAGGAGCACGGTTTATTTCATCTGCCAGGATAAAGTTGGCGAAAATCGGTCCTTTACGAACTACAAATTCATTCTTTTGCTGATTGTAAATCATCGTACCCACCACGTCAGCAGGTAAAAGATCAGGAGTAAACTGAATACGGCTAAACTGAGCGTTAATGGTATTTGCGAGCGACTTTATCGCCAGTGTTTTAGCAAGTCCGGGAACCCCTTCAAGCAAAATGTGCCCATTGCTCAAAAGCCCGATCAGCAAGCGTTCTACCATGTGATGCTGGCCAATAATTACCTTACCTATTTCATCATGTATTTTGTCAATAAATGTGGCAGAATGATTTATTTTTTCATTTAACAAGCGAATGTCTTCAGCGGTTTGTAACATCTGGATATAATTAAAATGCTTTTAAAGGGTTGCAAATTACGAACTACAGATAAACAAAAAAGTATTTATATAAAACCTTCACGGAAATGTATGTTAAAAATGAAGGAAACGATATAAAAATCTTGATTTTTCAAAACAGAATTCGCCAGTATTTGTTGGTTTACTGATAAGGAAAATAATTATCTTTATCACATGAGCGCAGTTAAATTACTACCACATTATACCTACGAAGATTATTGCAATTGGAAGGGCAGATGGGAATTGATAGATGGAATTCCGTTTGCGATGAGCCCTGCACCTTCGCCACGGCATCAATGGATTGTAGTAAATATTCTTTCAGAACTAAGAGCAGCAACAAAAAAAGCAAAATGCTTTTGTAAGGTTTACGATTTTGTAGATTTAAAAGTAGAAGAAGAGACTATTCTACAGCCAGATGCTTCGATCATTTGTGGGAGCATTTATAAAAAATACGTTGATTTTGCTCCAGAATTAGTAGTAGAAATTTTGTCTGATTCAACCGAAGTGAAAGACCGGATTACTAAATTTTCGATCTATGAAAAATTTGGAATAAAATATTATCTGATGGCAGATGCGGATAAAGAAAGTGTTGAGATTTATTTTTTGGAAAATTCAAAATATCAGCTCCAGCAATTCTCTCCTGAAACCCCTTTTACATTTGCTCTTTCAGAGGATTGCAATATTGATGTGCTCGTTAAAGATTTCTGGGAATAATTGTAAACTGATTATGAATTCAGGATATTTCTTCGTTTGTTGCCGCATTATTTTTGAAAGAAATTATACTACTACTTTAAATTCTGCTGATCCTTCCACATTTCGTTAAACGTTTTCCTGCTAAACTCAAGTGGAGCATGATGTTTATTCCAATCTTTAAAAAGCATATTTACCACTTTGGTTTTCAATCCGCCATTTCCCTTGTTCATCAGGCTTCTTTTTAATGATGCCGTTTTCCATATTTTCCAGGCCATCTTTTCTGAAAAAGTAGTATAACCTTCCTCCACGCTTTCATGCCTGTTTACCAATAATAATTCATGCAGATTTATTTTTACCGGGCACACTTCAGTGCAGGCGCCGCACAATGAAGAAGCGTAACTCAAGTGTTTATATTCTTCCAGCCCTGACAAGTTTGGTGTAATGACGCTGCCAATCGGGCCGCTGTAAGTAGTGCCATAAGCATGTCCGCCAATATTTTTATAAACAGGGCAAACATTTAAACAAGCACCGCAGCGAATACAATAAAGGCTTTCACGTTGAACAGGATTTGCCAAAATATTCGTACGGTTATTGTCTAACAGGATCACATACATTTCTTCAGGCCCATCCGTTTCCCCGGGTTGTTTCGGTCCCGAAATAATGCTGCTATAAACAGTAACTTTTTGCCCGGTGCCATACGTTGCAAGCAGAGGCCAAAGTAAAGCCAGGTCGGTAATTGAAGAAACCATTTTCTCAATCCCTGCAATTACTATATGTGTTTTTGGCCAGGCGGAAGTTAACCTTCCATTGCCTTCATTTTCTGTAAGGGCAATGCCGCCAATATCACTGATAATGAAATTAGCTCCGGTAATTCCAACTTCTGCTTCTACATATTTTTCTCTTAATTTTTCTCTTGCAACCAGTGTCAATTCCTGTGGAGAAAGTTTAGAAGAAGTTCCGAGTTTTTCAGAAAAAACTTTCGCCACATCTTCCT
>JAHEZB010000313.1 GCA_023251285.1 Chitinophagaceae bacterium
GCTTTTATAAGCTACATCAATGCCCGACAAATTGATTTCTTTATTTCGAAACTGAAGATAATGCTGAGGAGGCGCTGCAGCTTCTGCTACCGATTTTTGAATCGATTTTTTTAATGGTTCTACCTGATAAAAATATCCCGTTAATCCTTTAAGCGTAATGGTAGGAATATCGAATAACAAATGCGACGGATCAAACTTAGAAATTTTTGTATCCAGGTACCCGAATGTCAAATCCATATCGTTGCCAGTAAACGCATCTTTATACACAATTCGTGTTTTGTTTACGAGGATCTGATCAATGTTCATTTTCAAAGATGTGGTGCCTTTTGTAGGCGTTGATTTTTGTTCACTGGTAAAGGCATTGACAATAAATTGAAAATTAAAAACAGAATCAGGCGGCAATCTTTTTACTTCTACTACAAGGTTGTTTAAAGTAATTTCTTTGATCTCAATATCATGCCTCAGGAGTTTGAACATATCGATGTTCACTTTTATTTCTTTGCCATACAGCAAAGTATCTTTTGTCTGATCTTCAAAAAAAACATTCTGCAAAGAGATCGCTGTTGGAAATTTTACATCCAGTTTACCGATTTCGACCTTCGTTTTGAGCTTATGCTCTAAATAAGAAACTACTTTTTTTCGGGCAAAATTTTGGACAAATGCGGTCTGTATCAGAATTAAAACAAGAATAACGAGGAAAACAATTGATCCCAATATCCACATAACTATCCTTGCAAGAGTAATTAAAACCGGCCTCTTCTTTTTATCTACACTTTCTTTTGATTCCATATTTTTTCTGATGATATTTCTGTATCTCAAATTACACACCAATTATAGAGCATGTTTTAAATGGTAAAATCAATTTTATACGAATGAATTACAGACGCAGCTGTTATTTGAGCACTTTCATAACTATTTGATTACTTGTATTTAAAGAATCGCTTCAAAAAAAACTCTTTTTTTTTCTTACACATCTGCACAATAAAACAGGCTTTGCTGACGTTCGTTAATTTATAAATACAGCCCCCTAACCGTTGTATTTAAAATAGTTTTTAACTATCCAAATTCAAAACCTTGAAGAACCTTACATTCTTTCCGGCGTTTTTGATTCATTCAAAATATCCGGCTTTGTTTTCCCTTTTTCTATTATGCGCATTATCAGCAAAAGCACAAATAAAGGCAAATTTTAATTCTTCCACGACGGGCGGTTGTGGGCCTCTTGTAGTCAGATTTGCTGATTCATCTGCCGGAAATCCAACTTCGTGGAAATGGGATCTGGGAAATGGCACCACCTCTGTATTACAAAATCCATCGGTTGTTTATTTTGATCCGGGAACCTATACCGTTAAACTAATTATTCGAAATTCTTTTGGTATTGATTCAATTACCAAAATTCAATACGTTACCGTTTACTCTGCACCTGTTATTAATTTTAATGCTTCTGCCTTGACAGGTTGTTATCCTCTAAAAACTCAATTTTCCGATCTGAGCCTTCCGGGGAGCGGCGCACTTAATGCCTGGAAATGGGATTTTGGAGATGGAAATTTTTCCGACGCAGAAAACCCACAACACATCTATACTGCCACCGGCAATTTTAATGTTTCTCTGCGTGCAGTTAATAATTTTGGATGTGTCACTTCAAAAACAATTACTTCCTTTATCCAAATCAGTACCGGAGTAAAAGCAGATTTTTCAAATTCCACAACTCAAACCTGTAACGCTCCTGCTACCATTGCTTTTACAAATAATTCAACCGGCACGGGTGCTTTAAATTATTTTTGGAACTTTGGCGACGACAGCACATCCACGGCCGCTAATCCTTCTCATACTTACAATTCATCCGGAAGTTATACCGTCAGTTTGATTGTTACAAATGCTACAGGATGTTCTGATACCTTAATCAAAAAAAATCTGATTACCATCGGCTCTACAAATGCAGATTTTTCTATACCGGATATCGTTTGTGAAGGTGCGCCGATATTTTTGAAAAACACCAGTAATCCCATTCCCTCGGCCGCAAATTGGGCCTTTAGCGATGGAACTTTTTCTGATGCCGTAAATGCGATTAAAGTTTTCAATAAAGCAGGAAAATATGAAATTACGATGGTGAGCAACAATGGCGCGTGTAAAGATTCGGTAACAAAAAACATAAACGTAGTTGCAAAACCGGTTATATCTTTTTCGGCATCCGACAGCGTTTCCTGCAGCATCCCGTTCAACGTAAATTTTAAAAATACTTCTTCAGGCGTTACAAGCCGTAAAACCGGAACTTCAACTTCAACAAATACTTATTACTGGGATTTTGGCGATGGCAGCAATTCTACCGGCGAAAGCCCATCGCATACTTATTCTGGCGAAGGAAGCTATTCGGTAAAATTGTTTGTTACCAATGCGGGCGGTTGTACAGATAGCCTGGTAAAAAAGAATTACATCCGGATAAAAAAACCGGTTATTAGTATTGATAATTTGCCTCAAAGAGGCTGCGGGCCGCTTCTTCACAAATTTACTTCTACAGCCAATTCTATAGATTCAATCACCGCTTATCATTGGGATTTTGGTGATGGTAGTTCATCAGATTCTATTACACCAACATACATTTACAACAACCCGGGAAAGTATTCTATTACGCTTACTTATACCACAGCAGGTGGTTGCACAGCAAGCGTAACTGTACAAAACGGAATTATCGTAGGCTCCAAACCACAAACGAAATTCCTCGTCGATCAGGCGAACGTTTGCGCTGTTGAAAAAATAAACTTTACGGATCAGTCTGTTGGAAATCCGGATGAATGGATTTGGTTTTTTGGAGATGGAGGCAGCTCCGCCAAACAAAATCCGGTATATCAATATAATGACACCGGATACTTTTCAGTCACTTTAATATCGCTGAATAATGGTTGCGGTGATACGCTTACCATTCCTAAAAGAATTCATGTAAATCCTCCGGTTGCAAACTTTTCTTTTGTAAAAATGTGCACTGTGCCAAGACAAGTTGCTTTTACAGATGCATCAATCGGCGCTGATTACTGGAACTGGAATTTTGGGGATGGTACGACATCTGTTGAAAAAAATCCAACACATACGTATGTTACTCCAGGCAATTATAATGTTTCATTGACCGTCACAAATCAGTCTAGCGGATGCTCAGAAACAAAAACACAAACAATAAAAGTAATCAGGGAGATCGCAAATTTTACTGCAAGTGAGGCGCAAGTCTGCAGAAATGCAACCGTAACATTTTCCACATCAAATATCAATTCAGGCAACATAGATCTATATACCTGGAAATTTGGAGATGGTGTATCAGTTTCTGATTCAGTAAATACGATGCAACATGTATATACAAAAGCATCCGGTTATGATGTAACATTATTTATAAAAGATATCAATGGCTGTATTGATTCTGTTACGAAACCATTAGCAGTTCAGGTAAATGGGCCAACCGCAGTTTTCCACTCTTCTATTCCGGGTACTTGTCTGAATAGTTCTGTGAATTTTTTTGACAGTTCCTACAGTGATGGAACGCATTTGATTCAACAATGGCAGTGGAATTGGGGCGACGGCAAAACAGATAATCTAAACGGTGGGCAGTTTAATCATACATATTCTGCTCCTGGAAATTATGCAGTTTCATTGATGGTAACTGACAGCAAAGGTTGCGCTGACACAATCAAAAAACCAAGTGCAATCATTGTTTCAAAACCAATAGCGGCCTTTACCACCGATTCACTTTCGTGCACCAGCAAACCAATAAATATCACCAATTCTTCTTCCGGTCCCGGATTAATTTATAACTGGGATTTTGGAGATGGAACGACTTCAAATGAAATTAATCCGGTTCATCTGTATTCTGCAGAAGGAAATTATACCATTAACCTTTCTATAAAAGATCAATATGGCTGTACGGGTTCTGCCTCAAAAACAAATTATGTAACGATCGCCAATCCTGCTGCCAGCTTCACATTGAGTGATTCTGTCGGAACCTGTCCCCCATTGGTGGTTAATTTTAATAATACCTCCGACAATTATACAAAATGGTCGTGGGATTTTGGTGATGGAACAACCTCTTCAGAACGTAACCCTTCTCATTTCTATTCAGAAGCAGGAGTTTTTAATGCAGTGCTTACCATTACCGGCCCCGGAGGTTGTATTTCTCAAAAAACAAGGCAAATAAAAGTCGATGGACCATCAGGAACATTTTCTTATAACAATATGATTGGCTGTACACCTTTGCAATCGGCGTTTAAGGCACAGACAAAAAAGAATACTTCTTTTGTTTGGGATTTTAACGATG
>JAHEZB010000314.1 GCA_023251285.1 Chitinophagaceae bacterium
CAAATTTAATAAAAAATACCCTTACTTAAATCTCTGATCCGAATATCTATTTTGACGGAAGAAAAGCATTAAATATTTAAATTTTATTTAGGAAGAAGAAAAATCAATATCTATGCAAAGAAGTTAAGTTTGCTTTTCTGATGAAAATTTATAATTGCATAATTATTTTATTGGCTGCAGGATTTTGTTATTTGCTTTCGATAATGGGAAGTGGCTGTGCGCAAATCGGAATGCCTACCGGTGGACCCAGAGACACGATACCACCAGTTTTATTAAATTCAAATCCACCGAATAAAACCGTTCATTTTGATGGAAACCGTGTTACTTTCACCTTCGATGAATACGTGCACCTGCAGGATTTGCAGAAATATTTATTGGTAGCGCCAGAACCGAAAGTCGTTCCAAACGTTACTTCTAAATTAAAAACAGTAAGTATAAAAATCCGCGATACTTTACAACCTAATACAACTTATAGTTACCAGTTTGGAAATGCCATCCAGGATATAAACGAAAATAATCCATTGCATAATTTTACTTATGTTTTTTCAACCGGCTCTTATATTGATTCGCTTACTTTTAGCGGAAATGTCGTGCTTGCCGAAACAGGTAAAGTGGACAGCACTCTTTTGGCGCTTTTATATAGCAACCTGGATGATTCAGCGGTTTACAAACAGAAACCAAGATATGCGGCACGGCTGGATTCATCCGGTAAATTTGAATTCCGGTACCTGGCTCCCGGCGCCTATCATTTATATGCGTTGAAAGATGAAAGCGGCCAAAAAATGTATAATAATCCTTCCCAGCTTTTTGCTTTTGCAGATAGTGTGATTCATATTTCAAATCATGTAACGCCGGTAGAATTGTTTGCGTATTCTGAAGAAAAAAGTACAAAACCAAAATCGAATACAGCCGCTGCGGTTAAAAAAAATCCGGAAAAGCTTTTAAAATTTACCATATCTCTTTCCAGCAATATACAAGATCTGCTTACCCCGCTTATAATCACTTTTGCTGTTCCTTTAAAGAATTACGACTCATCAAAAATCAGGTTAACCGATACGTTATTTAATCCGGTAAAAACGGCTGTAATACTGATCGATACTACATTCAAGCAAATAACAGTCAAAAATAACTGGATAGAAGATACTAAATACAAGCTGATACTTGATAAAGATTTTGCAATAGATACTCTTGGTGATGAATTAAAAAAACCGGACACGCTCAGCTTTGCAACAAAAGCAGAAAGAGAATATGGCAGCCTGAAATTAAATTTTTCAAATCTCCAAAAAGTTGCGCATCCTGTTTTGCAATTCGTGCAGAATGATGCCGTAGTTGATTCCTTCAAAATTACCTCGCCAACTTTCACCGTCAAATTGTTTAATCCCGGTGAATATGAACTGCGCATTTTGGATGACGAGAATCAAAACGGCACCTGGGATCCCGGAGATTATCATCTCAAAAAACAACCGGAAAAAGTAATTGCAATTCCAAAAAAGATCAGCATAAGAGCGGACTGGGATAATGAGGCGAATGTGGAATTGTAGATTATGTAATCTTTACCATTTATAATCAGGTTTCCTGATTCACATAGTTTAGGTAGTGTAGAAAAGAAGAATTTCGATTATTTGTTTGTTGACTGCAATAGATTAGAGCGATGTTTTAGGGAAAAGGGCAACGATTTTATTTTGAACAACGAAAATGTAAAATCTGATCTCATCTTTCTAAAAGATTCTTCTTAATTCTTAATTTTGCCCCATGATTTTTTCCTCTTCTCTTCTAGAAAATGCGGTGAATGAATTTGCAAAATTGCCGGGTATTGGTAAAAAAACTGCTTTACGTTTGGTGCTGCATTTATTGAAAAAAGATGTAAGCGACGTAAAAACATTCAGCGAGGTTGTTTTAAAAATGCGGGAAGAAATTCATTTTTGTTCCCGGTGCCGGAATATCGCCGATAAAGACCTTTGTAATATTTGTGCAGACCGAAGCCGGAAACAGGAAATAATTTGTGTAGTAGAAACGATCCGCGATGTGATCGCCATCGAAAGCACGCAGCAATACAACGGCCTTTATCATGTTCTCGGTGGAATCATTTCTCCGTTGGATGGAATTGGCCCCGATGAATTGGAGATTGAATCACTGATTCGCCGGGTAAACGAAGAAAAAACAGAAGAATTGATTTTTGCTTTAAGCCCAAATATCCAGGGCGATACGACCATTTATTATATCAGTAAAAAATTGAACGATATTCCGGTTAAAATCACTACAATAGCGCGTGGTATTGCTTTTGGTGGCGAACTGGAGTATGCCGATGAAATGACTTTAGCAAGAAGTATCTCTAACCGGATGCCTGTAGAGAACTATGTAGGAAATAATAAATGGTAAAAAAATAAGTTTTTACACACCAACAGCACTAATATGTTATTGGATGAAACCATAATTTATTACCTTGCAACTCCATGCAAACTGAAATAATTTGAGCACTACTACCCAGCCAGAAAGCAAGCCAATCATTGGATTTTCCTGCGGCGATATCAATGGTATCGGACCCGAATTAATTATTAAAACTCTTTCGGATAACCGGATGCTGGATTTTTTTACTCCCGTTGTTTTTGCCAGCAATAAAGTGATTAATTTCTACAGAAAAATTCTTCCTGATATCAATTTTAATTTCACGAGTATCAAGGATTTTAGCAAAATAAATCCTAAACAGGTAAATGTTTACAATTGCTGGGAAGAAGAGATCGCGATTGTACCGGGAGAACTGAATGAAACCGGCGGAAAATATGCGATTAAAAGCCTGAAGGCCGCAACAGACGCCCTGAAAAACGGACAAATAAATGCGATAGTAACGCCTCCTATTCACAAAAAAAATGTTCACAACAGCGAATTTCCTTACACCGGCCATACACCTTTTTTTAAAGATTTTTTTGAACAAAAAGATGTTGTTATGTTGCTTGCGGCTGGAAATTTCAGAGTAGGATTGGTAACAGAACATGTAGCTGTAAAAGATATCGCTCAGCACATAACGAAAGAAAATATTTTAAGCAAAATCAATATTCTAAATGCTTCTTTAAAACGTGATTTTAATATAGATAAACCAAAAATTGCTGTACTTGCGTTAAATCCGCATGCGGGTGATGAAGGCCTGATCGGATCAGAAGAAGCTGAAATTATAAGGCCGGCAATTGTTGAAGCAAAACGGCACAACATGATTGTAATGGGACCATATCCTGCTGACGCTTTTTTCGCACGCGGGTACCAAAACCGCTTTGACGCTGTGTTAGCCATGTATCACGACCAGGGATTAATTCCATTAAAGTCGCTCGCTTATGGTGAAGGAATTAATTACACAGCAGGATTGCCATTTGTGCGAACAAGCCCTGATCACGGAACTGCCTTTGACATCGCCGGGAAAAATAAAGCTGATACCGCCTCTTTTACTGCCGCAATATTCGGGGCTTTGGACATATTGAAAAATCAGCATTTTTATGATGATAACCGGAAAAACCCGTTGAAAAGAATGAGTGACAAAATCTTAACGGGAAGTCCCGACGAATAACTGCTATTTACGTAAGGAGATAAAATAAATCTGGTTATTTTTCGTTATTCAAGTTGAAATCGTTTAACATATTGTTTAAACAAAATGATACATTTGTAACAGGATTTTTACTTTATAAACCCAATGCATGAATAATATTATTTTAAGCGGAGGATTGGCATTTTTGATCACGTTTTTTTCTATCCCGGTTATTATTGAAGTTGCGAAAGATAAAAAGCTTTTTGACATTCCCGGTGGCAGAAAAATGCATGATGCCGTGATCCCTACCCTTGGAGGACTGGGCATTTTTGCCGGGTTTATTATTGCCATACTTATTGGTGTTCCACCATCAGAAGCTTCTGTTCTACAATATTTTATTGCGTCTATCATGATCATCTTCTTCATGGGAATAAAAGATGATATTTTAATTCTTACCGCCACGAAAAAGTTTGTCGGCCAACTTATTGCCGCGTCAATTTTAATAAAATTTGGCGGAATCCGGATTACGGATATGTACGGAATGATGGGATTGCACGCACTATCACCTACAGTCAGTTTTTTAATTACCCTGTTTACTATAGTGGTCATCACCAACTCTTTTAACCTGATTGATGGTGTGGATGGCCTCGCCGGATGTCTTGGCCTCCTTTCTTCTATTACTTTTGGATTTTATTTTTATTTGTCCGGACAGGTTATGTACTCGGTAATTGCCTTGTCACTTACAGGAAGCCTGGTGGCTTTTTTAATTTATAATTTT
>JAHEZB010000315.1 GCA_023251285.1 Chitinophagaceae bacterium
CATGGCAGGAAGGGGATCCAGGGCAAACATTGTCTCCCGTAGTACAACTTCTTATTGCTGCGAGAGACGGGCAGATTACTTCAGACGAAGCGAACAATCGTATCAATGCTTTAAGCCAGATTGATGTACGAAATCAGCTTTCTAAATACTTGTATCAAAAAAGCGCTAACCAGCAATATTCTCTTTCTTTACAGGGAGGTCAGTCAAAAGTAAGTTACTTTTTTTCTGCCGGTTTAGATCAAAACCGCGATAACCTGGTTCGCAACGGCTTCAAGAGGATTACTTTAAATTCACTTTCTACATGGTATCCTGTAAAATCACTTGAAATCAGCACGAACATCGTTTACAGCAACAGTACGCAAACAGAAGACAATAGTGGTACAGCAACAATAAACAGCGGTGGAGGCAAAGGCTTATATCCTTACGCACAGATAGCAGGGCCCAATGGTGAACCGCTTGCTATAATGAGGGATTACAGCAGCAGTTACGTTGCCGCTGCCGACACCAACGGATTGCTTGACTGGCATTACCGTCCATTGCAAGATGTGCGCAATGCAGACTATAAACAACAATTTGAAAATACACGTATCAACACCTCAGCAAAGTATTATTTTAACCAGTTTCTGAACGTGGAGGCCAGATACCAGTTCGAACATCAAACAACTACTATTAATAATCTTCAAACAACTGAAACCTATTATGTGAGAAACCTCATCAATCAATTTGCCTACACTGATCCGTCAGGAATACTGCAATTCCCTATACCGGTTGGCAATATCCTCGACCACTCAATTGTTTCCCTTATTGCGCATTCTGCAAGAGGACAACTCAATTTTAACCGCGAGTGGAAAGACGTACATAGCATTGCAGCTTTAGCAGGAATAGAAGTAAGGCAGGCAACTTCTACAGGCAATGGTAATAGATTCTATGGTTATGATGAAAGTCTTGGTACTTCAGTGCCGGTTAATTATATAACCCAATTTAACAACAACCCTTATGGAGGTTCTACCATTCCATATTATGTTACCTTAACGGGGCAAGAAGACAGAAATATTTCCTATTTCGCCAATGCAGCTTATACTTATAAACGGCGGTATATTATTTCAGCAAGCGCAAGAAAAGATGAGTCTAATTTGTTTGGAGTAAATGCGAACCAAAAAGGAGTTCCTCTTTGGTCAGCAGGTATGGCCTGGATAGCAAGCTCAGAAAAAGGATTTCTGTTTGCTTCATGGCTCCCCTACCTGAAAGTAAGAGCAACCTATGGCTACAGTGGTAATGTAAATAAATCGCTTACAGCCTATACTACCGCGAGCTATAACGTTAATTATACCACTCACTTGCAACAGGCAATAATACTTACGCCTCCAAACCCTGACCTTCAATGGGAAAAAACAGGAATGTTTAATGTTGGAATCGATTTTGAAACGAAGAACAACCTCTTGTCAGGAAGCCTGGAATATTATCATAAAAGGGGATTGGATTTAATTGGCAACTCACCGTTGGATCCTACCGCAGGGTTTAATGTTGCTAACAGCAGCAATTTTACAGGCAACAATGCTGACATGAGAGGTCACGGTTTTGACCTGCAGCTCGTGCTTAGCAAGAATATAGGGCATATAAGGTGGGTTAGCAATTTTCTTTTCAGCTATACAACCAATAAAATTACAAAATACGAATACAAAAGCCCCGTTTCAAGTTATTTATTAAATTATCCAGCACCTATGGTAGGTAAACCGCGATTTGGGATCTATAGTTTTAAATGGGCTGGACTTGATCCACAAACCGGAGATCCCCAGGTGTATTTGAACAACAAGATATCTAAAAATTACGGGCAAATCAGTTCAAAAGCAACACTGGATGACCTTGTCTATAGCGGGCCTGCCCTCCCACCCTATTTTGGTGCATGGAGAAACACTTTCACTGATGGTGCCTTTTCTGTCGGATTCAATATTTCTTATAAGTTTGGCTATTTTTTTAAACGCTCGTCAATTAACTATTCTTCGCTTTATAATAATTGGCAAGGAAACGTGGACTTTGATAAAAGATGGCAGAAGCCCGGGGATGAAAAAACAACATCAGTGCCGTCAATGCCCACTTCCCCTAATTCCAGCAGAAATTATGTATATAATAGTTCTTCTGCGCTTGTTGAAAAAGGAGATCACATCAGGTTCCAGGATATTCACGTCAGTTACCTATTTGAAAAGAGAAACAGCAGCTGGTTGCCTTTCAACAGCCTGAATGTGTATGGTTATATCAATAATCTTGGTATCATCTGGAGGGCGAATAAATCAAACATTGATCCTGATTATATTTTTCAGCCCTACCCTCCTTCAAAAAGCTATTCTATCGGAATTAAAATTCAATTCTAAAATTGTAAATTATGAAACTGAAATATTACGTATTACTTGCAGCATTCAGCTTTTTGATTTCCTGCAAAAAAGACTTTCTATCAGCCAAGCCTGATTTAAACCTCGTGGTTCCTACGACATTAAAAGATCTCCAGGCCTTGTTGGATAACGCAGATATTATGAATTCATTCATGCCTGATTTAGGAGAAATAAGTGCGGATGATTATTATATGTCCTACAGTGCATGGAATAGCATTAGCTACCCCAAAGAAAAAAATGCCTACATCTGGGCCAAGGATCTTTATGAGGGCACTATTCCTTATGGTGATTGGAGTTATATGTATCGAATAGTTTTTTACGCTAATAATGTTTTGGAAGACTTGCAAAAGGTAACAAGAAGTAACGATCCTGAAACGTACGACCATATCCAGGGAGCAGCGCTCTTTTTCAGAGCCTATGCTTTCTACCAATTGTCGCAACTTTTTTGTGTCCCTTATTCTGCTACTACTGCCTCTCACGATTTGGGAATCCCGCTCCGCTTGCACTCAGATATAAATCTGCCCACAACAAGAGCAAGTGTAAGTTACACCTATTCCAGAATCCTCTCAGATTTAGCAGCCTCAATCCCTCTTCTTCCAAATGCAGTTGCTTATAAAACACGACCAGGCAAAACAGCAGCTTATGCAATGCTGTCGAAGGTTTATCTTCTGATGCAGAATTACAAACAATCATTATTGTATGCGGATTCAGCAATTCGTCAACCTACCAACGAACTCATTGATTTTAATACTATAAACGTAACTGATGCACACCCAATGCGCCAAAACAACCAGGAAGTGATCTTCCAGACTACTCTTGATTATCCAAGAAACTTCATCAGTTCCTATATGTATATAGATAGCAATTTGTATAATTCTTATTCGGATAGTGACTACCGGAAAAGAGGATGGTTTGTTTTGAATAACGCGCATCTGAATTTTAAAGGAAGCTATAATGGATCCTCGCCCTATTTATTCAGCGGCCTTGCCCTTGATGAAGTTTATTTGAATAAAGCAGAGTGTCTCATTCGTCTTGGGCAATCGGAAGAAGGAATGAACACCTTAAACACCTTACTTCAAAAAAGATTTGTGTCTGGAACCTTTAGTAATATATCATCATCTGATACGCAAGAAGCATTAACAATTGTTTTAAAGGAGCGAAGGAAGGAATTATTAATGAGAGGCATTCGCTGGAGCGATCTGAGAAGACTAAATACCGATCCCCAAACCGCCAAAACTTTAATTCGGATTTTAAATGGTCAGCAATATGAGTTGAAGCCAAATAGTCCTAATTATGTTTTCCCTATTGAGGATGATGTAATTAAATTAACAGGGATTGAACAAAATCCACGGGAATAAAATTTATGAAAGAAGGCCACAAGCTAAAAGTGGCCTTCTTATTTTGAGCAAAGAAATGAAACTTAAGGTTTAGCCCTTTTGTCTATTTCGTTGTCAATCTGGCCAGCCTTTACTTGCCTTACACCATTTACAATTTCAGTTTGACTTTGATTGTATTCACGTGCACATCCATCACCGGTTAGTGGGCACAAACTTGAAGGATCTGTGACCTGGGTAGTAGTTACCTGACCATTATCCATCAAAAACCAATAAGTGGTGTCAAGCATTTTTACAGGTGCTTGTTTATCAGCAAGCGTAAAAGCACTGGTAATAGCAACCATTGCCATTACTGTCATTCCAATGATATACTTTTTCATTTTTTTTGTTTTAAAAATTAATAAATTGATGAATAAGAACTGTTCTTTCGAACAGGTATTTGGTAAAAAATATTGCTTACTCTATTAAAGGTTTTCAGCTTACTTCCTTTGTATTAGTACTAATAAATTTATTTACAGGATTATAAAAATGGAGCAATGCCTTCCACGAAAGCGCCATGAAAAATA
>JAHEZB010000316.1 GCA_023251285.1 Chitinophagaceae bacterium
ATAAGCTACGTTTAACATGCCGCCCAATACTTTATTTGGCCTGTATTCAGTCAATAAAGAAAAATAAGGCTTCACGCCTTCGCCCTTATGAAAGGCAGTGGGAACGGTTAAATTATTGTTGAGCATTTGGGTAGTACCGCGATAAGTATTAAAGTTCGCTGCCCCTGATTCGCCAAACCACCAAACGGGTTGTGGACGTTTTGCTTGTTGTGCATTTCCTGTTATTGCTGCAAAGATCAATGCTGCAAATAAAAGGGTGAATTTTTGTCTTGATATGTGATATTGTAACATGGAGTCTTTTATATTTATTAATTATTTATTTCAATTAATTTCGGCCCCCTGGCCGGAATTAAAAGATGTATTAAGCCTTATTGTACATTTATGGTTGTATTTACCATGGTAACAGAAGCTACCAAAGAAATAGCCCTGCCATTCAATACAGTTTGCACCGCATTACCGGCAGTAGAGAAGGTGATACCTGCTGAGGAAATAATGGTTCCGGACATGATGCCACCGCCTGCTGCATTGATCGTAGCTGCGCTGCCAACATACCAATATACATTTTTGGGCAAAGCTCCGTTGATCATTTTTACACTGCGTGCACCGGCAGGCCCTGCAACACCTACTGTTAAACCTGCTGCAGTTTGGAAAATCCATACAGCATTCGGATCGCCTTTAGCATCGAGAGTGAGATCGCCGTTTGTTATTTTAAAAGTACCACTTGCAGATTTATAGATGCCTGGTGCAAGCGTTAGTCCGCCTAGTTCACCTGCGCCGGGGTCAGTACCGCCTGGCTTAGAAGCAGGAGAAATACTATTATAGAGAATATTTGCATCAGCAAGGCCCTTGGTTGCAATTACAAAAGAAGTTGCATCGCCGGGCGTCGGTGGCGCTGTATAAATTCTGCCTTTTACATCACCCACATTGAGGGGTGTTTCTGTATAAATATCACCCATGGTGCCATCATGAAACCCGGTAATTAAAGTAGAGGCTGCAGTAGTGCCGATGCTCCCATTATTAATCACGGTATTCAGTCCCTGGTTAGTGATTCCGGCGTTTCCACCAAAAACTCCAAAATCAGATAAACTTCCTATTGCCGGAGGTGTCACCTGTCCTGTAGTAAAGTTCCATACATAGTTATTTAACATTGCATTACCGGCCAGGTCTTTCGCACCGATAGTAATGGTAGCTGCATAGGTGGTATTAGGTGAAAGATCAGCAGACGGTTTAAAAACAGCAGTGATACCGCTATAAGAAACAGCTCCTGCTATGGAAGTTCCTCCAAGAGTTGTATTTGTTATAGTAAAACTTGTAGGGATGGTCAAGGGATCCATTGCTTCACTAAAAGTTGCCGAAATGTTTTTGTCCGGTGCTACGTTTATAGCAGCATTTAGAGGATCAGTAGCCGTAACATAAGGTGCCATTATATCCGGGCCTGCGCCTGTTTTAAAGCTCCAGACATAGTCGGCTATCATAGCATTGCCGGAAGGATCTTTTACACCGGCGACAATAGTTCCGGTATAGCTGGTATTGGGTGCCAGATTAGCTGTTGGAGTAAAAGTAGCAGTAGAGCCTGTATAGGTCACCACGCCTGCAATTCCCGTGGTTCCTCGTTGAACCGTAAATGTAGCGGTGTTGAGAGTGGACGCATTCATAACCTCGTTAAAAGTGGCGTCTACTTTCGTGATGAGGCTTATCCCGCTGGCAGTATCAGACGGGCTTGTGGAAATTACCTTTGGGCAAACGCCAATAAGGCCTGTTTTCTCGGTAACCTTTTTACATCCGGCCGCAAAGACGACCAGGAGTAATAACATAAACCATTTGTTGGAAATGTGAGAGTAAGTCTTGCAGGTAGGCACAAGGGTTTTCTCCTTTTGGAGAGAATTCTTTTTCATAATTGTGTTTTAAAATGTAGTTGCTGTGTTTTTAGTTTTACACGACAATAAAACGCAACATGATGGCAGGTGAATATGTAGAGGTGTTACATGATTTTGAGAAAAAAGTTACATCTTTCACACATTTTCCAACGCGGTAAGCTATGGATGATGCAATTGTTTGAAGTGAGATGGCGTTACACCGGTGGCCTTTTTAAATTGATTGGATAAATGGGCCACGCTGCTATAGTGAAGTCTCAACGCTATTTGTGTGAGGGTCAGTTTCGGGTTGGCCATTAATTCTTTCGCCCGTTCAATTTTTTGTGCTATAATAAATTTCTGAATTGAAATGTTTTCCATTTCTGAAAAGAAGTTGGAAAGGTAAGTATAATCATATTGCAGTTTCTGACTGAGATAATCCGAAAAATTAGTTTGAAGCTGCTCATCTGAATTATGAACCAGGTCCACAATTATATTTTTAATCTTTTCAACAAGCATGCGTTTTTTATCCTTCATTAGTGCAAAAGAAGCTGTTTTCTTCTCTGTTTTCCCGCTAATATCGTGCATAATCCCAATGATACGGCAGGCTTTTCCGGCCTTATTTCTAAGGATGCTGGCACTGTTAAATACTCTTGCAATTGAACCATCGGCCTTAATAAACCGGTGCGTATTTTCCCAGTAGGTATCCGCCGATGCAATTGAATCATATAAGCTCTTTTTAGTAGCTTCTTTATCATCGGGGTGGAAGTAATTAGCCCAATCAGCATCCATATTTTTAATGCTGTTTTTTGTGGCATATCCAAATAATTCTTCAAAACTATCACTTAAAAAAAATTCATCCGTTAATAAATTCCAGTGCCATATTCCATCAAAAGACAACCTGGAAGCTTCCAGTAAAATATCCCCGTTTTCTTTTTGTATAGAAACCTGGTCATGTAGTTTTTTCTCAAGTTCCCGCAGCCTGCTTACATCCTGTATAGCGCCTATAAGTCGTATGGCTTTTCCCTGGTCGTCTCTTACTATGCTTCCCCTGCTGGTAGTTGATGCAACAGATCCGTCATAACGTTTGAACCGATAAGAATCCCTCCAGCTTGTTTTATTTGAACCAAGTGTCTTCAATAATTTTTTTTCAACAATATTTTTTTCATCCGCCATAAGGCAACGCTTGAAATGATTAAAATAAATGGTATTATTTTGCACTTTATAACCAAACACTTCTTCAACACTATCACCTACATAAATTTCACCGGTAACAATATCCCAATCCCACATTACATCGTAGGATGTCTTGCCTATGTATTTTCTCCATTTGTTATTTTCTGCAAGTCTTGCATCAGATTTTTCCTGGGCTACAATAATATTATATGCCACTATTTCATCTTTTCTCGCTGCCGCCTTTTCTTGCTTTAATATAGCAATAGTAATATTGTCTTCAACTATTTTATCCTTTTTAATGTCAATTTCTTTTTGCTTCAGGATGCTTTGGCTCATATCAGAAATGGTGATAATAGCTTTTTCAATTCCATCTTCATCCTTAAAAACCGCAGAAGTAATTTCACAGGTAAGTGGTTCGCCACTTTTTTTTATAATATTTACCAAGGCTTCAGATCGTCCTTCAGCGTTTCTTCGCCTGACCATATTTTTAAAACTGATTTCATTTATGTTGAAAACAGATGTCCTTTTTTTGTTCAAAAGTTCTGTTTTAGAATAGCCTGTCAGTGTGCATGCAGCCTCGTTCGCTAATATTATCTTACCGCTGCTGACAGTAATAATGATGTTTGGCTGGGCGCTATTATTAAACGCGAGTTGAAGAAGAGCATCATTATCCAAACTGGCCTTAGAATTTTTTGATGAGCCAGGCTTTTTTTTATTCATAGATACGTGGGTGTATAAATATCAGATATGTAGGTAAGGTAATCTTTATTGGGTATATAGCAATAAGGCTGCGTATATATCTGCATTTTTCTTTTACCACAATTCCTTCGTGAACTTTAGCCCTTCGTCTTCTTCGTGTGGAAAACATTCTTCTTCTTCTCGTCACACAAAGAAAACGAAGAAGCGAAGGCAGATCAAGAGAACTCAGTCCTTGCGAACTTTGTCCCTTGGTTTTCTTCGTGTGAAAAACATTCTTCTTCTCTTCACACAAAGAAAACGAAGAAGCGAAGGCAGACGAAGAGAACTCAGCCCTTTACGAACTTTGTCCCTTCGTTTTCTTCGTGTGAAAAATCCTCTTCTTCTTCTCTGCACACAAAGGAAACGAAGTATCGAAGGCAGACGAAGAGAACTCAGCCCTTTACGAACTTTGTCCCTTCGTCTTCTTCGTGTGGAAACCATTCTTCTTCTCTTCACAAAGAAAACGAAGTATCGAAGGCAGGCGAAGAGAGATCAGTCCTTT
>JAHEZB010000009.1:0-13172 GCA_023251285.1 Chitinophagaceae bacterium
TCCATTGCATCCTCAGTCCTGGGCAGGCAGCGAAAGATGGGTTAATGAGAGAAAATTAAGCCACGAATTGTACAATGCCGGTCATTTGTATGAAGCTGCTGTTGCACATTATCAGGCAACTGGCAAAAGAAGCTTATTGGATGTTGCTTTAAAAAATGCTAATCTCGTTTGTTCTGTTTTTGGTCCTGCAGCAAATCAAAGACATACTGCACCCGGCCATGAAATAGTAGAAATGGGTTTGGTAAAATTATACAGGGTGACTGGCGAAAAGAAATACCTGGAGACCGCCAAATATTTCATCGAAGAAAGAGGCCGGGACGTCACCTATGATTCAACCAGTAGAGATGAATGGAAAAATGGTATGTACTGGCAGGACAATATTCCGGTAATACATCAAACTGAAGCTGAAGGCCATGCGGTACGGGCAGGCTATTTATATTCGGCAATGGCTGATGTAGCAGCGCTTACAGGCGATTCTCTTTTATTGAATGCCATTGATAAAATATGGAATAATGTAGTCACCAAAAAAATGTACGTCCAGGGAAGCGTAGGTGCCATAGGCGATGGAGAACGTTTTGGAGACAATTATGAATTGCCGAATTCAACTGCATATAATGAAACATGCGCAGCCATTGCACAGGTATTTTGGAACGAAAGAATGTTCCTGCTACATGGCGATTCAAAATATATTGATGTACTTGAAAAGACTTTATACAATGGATTAATTTCAGGGATCGGGCTTGATGGAAAATCTTTTTTCTATACAAATGCGATGCAAATAAAAAACAGTTTTTCCCATCCGGATATGGAAGCAACACGCTCCGGTTGGTTTCCATGTTCTTGTTGCCCGACGAATCTTGTTAGGTTATTGCCATCCGTGCCAGGCTACATGTATGCACAAAAAAATAATGATATCTACGCGAATTTATTCATCAGCAGCAACGCTACTTTAGATGTTCAAGGAAAGCCGGTGCAAATCATCCAGCAAAACAATTATCCGTGGGATGGCAATTTGAAGTTTACCATCAATCCAAAATCATCATTCGATTTTGTATGTTGATACGCATTCCCGGATGGGCAAGAAATGAAGCGATGCCTTCTGATCTTTATTCATTCAATAACAATTCTGACAAAAAAACAATTATTACCATTAACGGCAAGGAGGTGGATTATGAAATCAAAAACGGTTACGCAGTTTTAAACCGCAAGTGGAAAAAAAATGATCAGGTAGAAGTGAAACTACCTATGGAAGTAAGGAAAGTAGTAGCGAATGACAAGGTAAAAAGCGATGTTGGAAAAGTGGCATTGCAACGTGGACCGATCATCTATTGTGCAGAATGGGTAGATAATAACGGAAAGGCGGCAAACCTTGTAATGCCGGTGAATACTGATTTCCATGCAACTTATAATGCTGAACTTTTAAATGGTGTCGAAATTTTAAAAGCAAAAGTTCCGGCCGTGTTGATTGAAAATAATGGTGAAACTATTCGTACACAGGAACAAAACTTTACTGCCATTCCTTATTATGCGTGGGCAAACAGGGGCAAAGGAGAAATGATGTTATGGTTCCCGGAAAAGGTAAAGGATATTGACATTGTTGCAGCTGAATAAAGTAATATTTTATAAAACAGATAATCTTTAAGGCAATTTATTTACAGTAAAACAAGAAATAAGACGAATTTATAATCAGCTTTGCATAAACTCTTTAGAAATGATCTTCATCGTGATTTAGGAGTGAATTTAAAAAAAAAACAAAAAATGAAAGATTTAAAAGAATTGGAAGTATGGTTCATCACAGGAAGCCAGCATCTGTATGGAGAAGAAACTTTAAAACAGGTTGCTGACCATTCAAAAGAGATTGCAGATTTTTTGGATAAAAATGAAAAAATACCTGTGAAAGTTGTGTTCAAACCAACTGTTACATCACCGGATAAAATTTACGAGATAATACAGCAAGCGAATTGCGATTCCAATTGCGTTGGGATCATTGCCTGGATGCATACTTTTTCTCCCGCCAAAATGTGGATACGGGGACTAACGATTTTGAATAAACCTTTGTTACACCTTCATACGCAATTTAACCGCGACATTCCGTGGAGTGAGATAGACATGAACTTCATGAATTTAAATCAAAGTGCTCATGGAGACCGGGAATTTGGATTCATTGCATCGCGCATGAGATTGAAACGAAAAGTCGTTACCGGTTATTGGAATGATGACTCAGTATTGGAACAAATTAATACCTGGAGCCGTGCTGCGGCAGCGTGGAACGACTGGCAGGGGGCAAAGTTTGTAAGATTTGGCGATAACATGCGCCAGGTTGCTGTAACGGAAGGTGACAAGGTAGAAGCGGAAATGCAATTTGGATATTCTGTTAATACTCATGGTGTTGGGGATTTGGTTGAGACGATAAATAAAGTGAGCGAAGAAGATATTGATGCGCTTTGTAAAGAATATGCAACGAATTATGTTTTGGCTGATTCCTTGAAAAAGGGAAATGAAAAGCATGCTTCTTTGAGAGACGCGGCAAAAATTGAAATTGGTTTACGAACTTTTCTCAAAGAAGGAAATTACAAAGGATTTACCGATACTTTCGAAGACCTGCATGGGCTGAAACAATTACCAGGAATTGCAGTTCAACGTTTGATGGCTGAAGGTTATGGTTTTGGTGCAGAAGGTGACTGGAAAACTGCAGCGCTTGTTCGTGCTATGAAAGTAATGGCGACCGGGTTGAAAGGCGGAAATTCTTTTATGGAGGATTATACTTACCATTTTGAACCAAATAATAAAATGGTATTAGGAGCCCATATGCTGGAAATATGCGAATCAATTGCGGACGGCAAACCTTCATGTGAAATCCATCCGCTTGGAATCGGTGGTAAAGAAGATCCGGTGCGCCTGGTATTTGACGTAGCTGCTGGCCCGGCATTAAATGCTTCTATTATTGATATGGGCAACCGTTTTAGATTGTTGGTAAATGAAGTTGAAGCAATCAAACCACCGCATCCCCTTCCAAATTTGCCGGTGGCTCGCGTTTTGTGGAAACCGCATCCGGATATGCAAACCGGTTGCACCGCCTGGATCCTTGCAGGCGGAGCGCATCATACTTGTTATAGCCAGAATCTGAACCGGGAATATTTGGAAGATTTTGCAATGATCGCCGGTTTAGAATTCATACTGATCAGTAAACAAACAAAGATGTATAATTTTAAAAATGAATTGAGGTGGACTGAATTGTCAACACGATAAAATGAAGGTGCAATAATAATTGTAATCAAATAATTGCTATTCTCAATCAGCAAAAAATAAAATAAATTACCGTGCCATTTCACTTCAACAGATGCTTGCTTTCCCCGGGGTTAATTTCATTAAACTGGGCTGATTTGCTCATCATCATTATTTACTTCCTGATCGTATTGGGGATCGGATACTACCTGGTAAGATATACCAAAACCGGTGATGATTTTTTCCTTGCGGGAAGAAAAATGACGATGTGGATTGCGGGACTAGCTTTTATTTCCGCCAATCTCGGTTCCCTCGAGCTGATGGGCTGGGCGGCAGCATCATATCAATACGGCATTTTAGCGGCTCATTGGTATTGGATTGGCGCCATACCCGCTATGCTTTTCCTCGGTATCATTATGATGCCATTCTATTACATATCCAAAACGCACTCGGTCCCGGGATATTTAAAATTGCGTTTTGGCAATAGCACCAGCATGTTATCCGCCATTTCTTTCGGTTTTATGACGGTGCTGATGAGTGGCGTAAATATGTTCGCAATGGCTTTGGTAATGAAAGTAATACTAGGTTGGGATTTAAATTTCAGCATCTGGGTATCTTCTATTACGGTAATGGTTTATGTAATGTTGGGAGGTTTGCTTTCTGCGATATTTAATGAAGTGTTGCAGTTCGTGCTCATTTGGGCAGGAGCCTTACTGGTGCCGATTCTGGGGCTGGTAGAAGTTGGCGGCTGGAAGGGTATGGTTAGCCGCATTCAGCATAATCTTCCTCATGGCGATTATACCCACATGTGGAGCACTTTAGGCCATTTCAATGATAATCCAATGGGCATTCAGTGGATTGGGATTGTTTTTGGTTTAGGGTTTGTTATTTCCTTTGGCTATTGGACTACGGATTTTTTGGTTGTCCAACGTGTATTGTCAGCAAAGGATTTACGATCGGCGAAAATGGCTCCTATTATTGGTTCAGGATTTAAAATGCTGGTTCCCCTGATTGTGATATTACCGGGCTTAATTGGTTTGGCCGTAATGCCCGGTTTGGTAGGACAAGCGCAGGCAGCGGCAACAGGAGGGCAAAGTTATAATGAAATCCTTCCTTTAATGATGGCGCGTTATTTAGGTCCCGGATTATTAGGATTGGGTGTGACGGCGCTTATCGCCGGCTTCATGTCGGGCATGGCCGGCAATGTCACGGCTTTCTCAACCGTATGGACTTATGACATTTACAGGCCACTTCATTTTAAGGTTACGAAGAAGGAGGCTACTGATAAACATTATGTAAAAATGGGCCGCTGGGCTACTTTCATCGGTGTTCTTATCAGCATTGGAACCGCATATTTAGTAGAAAATGCGGCAAGTATTATGGATTACGTTCAGGCTCTATTCAGCTTTTTCATTGCTCCATTATTTGGGACGGTTATTTTGGGTATGTTATGGAAAAGAACCACGGCAGCAGGAGGTTTTTGGGGATTGCTTGCCGGTACTTTAGCTTCTGTCGGTATGTGGGCATGGGTAAGATTAGACAGCAGGGCACTCGCTATTATAACTGGTTCTGCAGATGCAAAAGCAATGGCAGAAGATATGTACCGCGCTCTTTGGTCTTGGATCATATGTGTACTCGTGACTGTATTTGTTAGTTTAGCGACGAAGCCGAAGCCTGTCGAACAATTGGTTGGATTGGTAAGAGGTTGCACGGAATTGCCTTCAGACAAGCATCTTCCTTTAACCAAACGCCCGATATTTTGGGCAGCAGTGGTACTCGTTGCTTTTATTATTTTACAAATTATTTTTTGGTAAAAATTATATTTTATGCACGAAGAAGAAGGTTTTTCAATCTGGTTTTTTGTAGGGATAATGTTAGCGATTTACGGCCCTATTGTTTTAATCGCCAATATCCCGGGGATTTCTACAAGTCAAAACCCGCATGTTGTGTTGGAAGAGTTGCACGCGGGTATATGGTGGGGTATTTTATTGACAATATTGGGAGCACTCTTCCTTTATCTTCATTGGCCCGGGAAGGAAACTTCAGTCCTTGATGAGAAAGATCAGGACATCTTACCTGGCGAAATCGAAGAGTAATTAATCAGTAGCTCGGCAGTACCACTTTCACTTTTTTTATCATTTTTGTTTGTCTCCTAATGTGACAACAGTAATCCTGTATTTTTGTTCCCTATTTTCCTGCTTTTAAGGAAATGATCCAATTTCTTACGTTTAATTGTAAATAAAGTAAATTAAAATACTGAAAGAATCGATGACGATTATTAATGAATACAAAGACCATGACCGGATGCTCATTGCAGTCGATTGCATCATATTTGGCTTTGACGGAGAAAACCTAAAAGCCTTACTTATAAAAAGAGACTTTGAACCAGGTTTGGGAAATTGGTCGCTTATGGGTGGCTTTATAAAAAATGAGGAAAGTGTGGATGCAGGTGCTGCCCGCGTTCTGCAAGAACTTACGGGCCTTACAGATATTTATATGGAGCAATTGTATTGCTTCGGGGAAGTGAACCGTGATCCGGGAGGCCGTGTAATTTCTATATCATACTTTGCTTTAATAAAAATAAATGGTTCTTTGCAATTGATGAAAGAGCATAATCCCAAATGGTTTAATATACAACGGTTACCCGCGATGGTATTTGATCATAAAAAAATGATAGAACTGGCAAAAGAGCGCATTCGAATCAGGGCGGCAAGCCGACCGGTTGGATTTGAATTATTGCCGGAAAAGTTTACGTTGCCTCAATTACAAAAACTTTACGAAGCCATTTATGATGCTACATTTGATAAAAGAAATTTTTCCAGAAAGATTTTGTCTCTGAATATTCTGAAAAAACTTACTATCAAAGAAAAGACCAGCTCCAAAAAAGGAGCTTTTTTTTATATGTTTGATCATAATAAATATAAAAAGCTTGAACACCAGGGAGTGAAGTTTATTTAGCAAAAAAAACTTCCGCCAAAAGCGGAAGTTTAATTTTTTAAAGAGCTTTTCAGCTAATTCCTGGGGCTTAGTCCCGTTAATAATTTTTCGGTTTCGGCTGTTCGGTTTTAAAAGGATCGGATCAGTTTTCCTTTTGATTTTGGATGGTTTTCACAAGAACTGAATTCAATTTCATTTTTGAAACAATATTGGATGATTTGTTTTCAAAATAAAACCTGGTTTTTTTCCTCTTTACTTTTTGCAAAGAGACGATATTGGATAAAAAAAAGTAGAAGTTGACTGATATCGGATTTTAGGGATTTTTTAAGGAACTTGGATAGATTCTGTTTTTCTGGATATTTGGATATTTTTATGATTAATGCCTACATCAACATCAATCAACTTCTGGAGCAAAGATAGAAGTTATCAAACTTCCGCAAAGAGCAGGATTGCTCTTTTTTGCGCATATTAGAATTACTGTCGTAATAGTAAAAAATACAATTGGTAAATGAGAAATTTACGTTTTTAAAAATAGTAAAAACACTTTTTACTTTCAATAAATATGAAAGTAATAGAATTAACTCGTTGATCATTAGCCGTTTGAAACAACTATTGGATGTAATTTTTTATGCTTATTTTAAATAAACACTTCCTGTAAAACGAAAATACATTTTCATCCTATTTGTTCATTTGCTGTAAAACGATTACCGACAATTGCCGTTTTGACTAAAAGAAGCGCAGAAAACAGCATGTGAATATGTTGAAATTGATAAAAGTGAAACGGAGATTATTTCGCCAAACTTTGAATAATATCGTATTTGGTGACGATGTGATAATCGCCAGTCTCATCTTTGCTCAACACAGCACCATTTTGTTTGGAAATAAGATTACTTAATTTCTCTACTTTCATATCAAAAGGAACAATCGGGTACTCTTTTTCGATAACAGATGCTACACTTTCTTCTTTGATATTTGCATCAGTTAATATTTTATCAAATAATCCGCCTTCACTTAATGAACCTACTATCTCATCTGAACCGTCAATGACAGGAAGATTCTCTATATCGAATTTCCGCATCAGTTCTATTGCTTCTGAAACCGTTTGTTCTGCTTTTACCGTTACCAATTTTTTAGTTCCACGTCCGGCAACCAGATCTTTGAATGTTTTTACTTCCAGGAAACCTCTTTCCATCATCCATTGATCATTATAAATTTTTGCCACGTAACGGCTGCCATGATCATGAAAAATACAAACAACCACATCTCCTTTTTTAAGGCTCCCCTTTAATTGCATCAAACCCTGCAGGCAACTTCCGGCGCTGTACCCACAAAACAATCCTTCTTCTTTTGCAATTCGTCGCGCCATGATCGCACCGTCTTTGTCAGTCACTTTTGTGAACGCGTCAATATATCGCATGTCGTAATTTGCCGGAACAAAATCTTCACCAAAACCTTCACTGATATAGGGATACACTTCATTTTCATCAATGATTCCGGTATCAAAGTACTTTTTCAATAAAGAGCCATAACTATCTACTGCCCAAATTTTTATGTCAGGATTTTTTTCTTTTAAATACTTCCCGGTCCCCACAATTGTTCCACCAGTTCCGGTGGCTACAACCAGGTGTGTGATTTTCCCTTCTGTTTGTTCCCAGATTTCCGGGCCGGTCTGCTCATAGTGAGCCTCCCGGTTCGCAAGATTGTCATATTGATTTACATACCATGAATTCGGTACTTCTTCCGCCAGTCTTTTCGAAACAGAATAATAAGAGCGCGGATCATCGGGTTCAACATTCGTTGGGCATACAATTACTTCTGCGCCAACGGCTTTTAAAATATCCGCTTTTTCTTTTGATTGTTTATCAGTGGTAGTGAAAATACATTTATAACCTTTCACGCAAGCGGCAAGCGCAAGTCCCATCCCGGTGTTTCCCGAAGTACCTTCAATAATAGTTCCGCCGGGTTTTATTTTTCCCTCCTGTTCAGCCACTTCCAACATTTTCAAAGCCATCCGGTCTTTGATGGAATTACCCGGATTGAAGTATTCGACTTTTGCCAAAACGGTACAAGGCAGATCCTTTGTGATCTTATTTAATTTGATAAGAGGCGTATTGCCGATCGTTTCCAAAATGTTGTTCTTCCACATAATTTTTTATTTTTTGCAAGATAAAAAAAATAGGTTAGAGCAAACATTTGGAAAAATCCGCTTGCAAATACAATCGAGAAGATTGACTATACTTTTTTCCTTTCGCTTTCGGTCTCTTTTTTATTATGGGTAATATCTTTCCCTTTAAAATCCTGTTCTTCGTTGGAGCGGCTATCCAGATTGTCTCTCACATCTGCGCGGCGGTTGTTATTGTGTTTACCGGTTCTTTTGTTTTCGGATCTGACGTTGTTGTTATTGAGTGCCATAATGTTTTTTAGGAAAAGGCCGTAAAAACTATGCCATAAATGTCCCGGCATTTTATTCGGCAGACGAAGAAATAGAGTCAATTTTCATTGTCAGAATGGACGACTTTATTCTTTTTGTTTATACCATTCATATGATTTCAAAAAAATCTTTCAACAGTTTTGAACAGACACAACGGAGACGCGCATCATGGGATTAAGTTAAATATGAAATCTTATTCTTCCTTTGTAATTGTTGTCTTTTCTCCTTTGTCGTAAATTGCAGATAGGTACACGGTATTTTTCACCACTTTCAAATAAGTTATTACTCTTGCTCCGCCGGATTTTCCTTTTCCTTTTGAGCTTATTTTTAATCAAATCTTAAAAAAATTGTTTCCTAAAGCAATTCCGGTTGTTGGATTTACTTCAAGCATTTCTATAAGGATTCGCAAATCGTTTTTAAGTGAAGGAAATTTTTTTGAAAGTCATTTCGCCTGTTTCTCAAAGACTGAAAGGGCTTCAAGTTTATAATTCATTAAGTATTTCTTTTGCAGGTCTCGACTTTCATTTTCCCTTTTCAATTAAGGTTAATTCTTCTACCGCATCTTTAAGTTCTTGTAACAATTCTGTTTTCGTCGGCTCTTTATATTCCAACCGTTCTAAATCTTTATGTATTTTTTTTAATTGCCTCCATTTACTAATTGGAATAAATACGCCGGTCGGCTTCCCTTTTGCATCTTCTATTACCTGTAAATCCATAATCAAAAATTTATTCTATCAAAATTACACATTATATTTTCTCAAAAAATAGTAATGTATTTAACCCATATTTAAATTCTATCTCATGAGCTCCAACGCTTTCGCTACTGCAGAATCATAAGTATTATTGATTTCATAAAAGCCTTCTGTCCTCCATATCTCCCGGGCAGTAAGCACTTTTATTTGTCGTTGAAGGAGGGATTTTTCCAATTTATTTTCGATATTTAAATGAATCGAATCATTTGTAGCAGCATAATTCTTTAAATCATTCAAAACCTGGTCAGAGACTGTGTATTTTTCATCAAATATTTTTGCAGAAGTATATTGTTTAAATTCTTTTTCATGACGCAAATAATTTTGGAACACGAAACGGTTGAGTACGCCCGACATCAAAGCGGCCATTATATTTTTATTAAACAAGGTAGTGTCATAAGGCACAAAAACATCTGGTGTTATTCCCCCACCTCCATATAAAACCTTTCCCGATGCAGTGGTGAATTTCTTTTCATTGGTATGTTTTATCGAATCTGCCGAAGTCATTTCGCCGTCTTTGAAGCGATTTATAAGATCATGCTCGTACACTTCTATCCCCTGGCTGTAGGATTTTTGGATGCTGCGACCGAGCGGCGTGTAATATTTTGCTACTGTCAGTCGTAAGCCAGCACCATCGCTCAGTTGATACTGTTCCTGCACCAATCCTTTTCCAAAACTGCGCCTTCCGACAACGGTTGCACGGTCCCAATCCTGCAAAGCACCGGTTAATATTTCGCTTGCGGAAGCAGTTCCTTCATTTATCAAAACAATCAGTTTTCCTTTTTCAAAAAGGCCGTCCTTTTCACACAGGTATTCTTTTTTGGGTGAATGAGCGCCTTCCGTATAAGTAATCAGTTTTTTATCATTCAAGAATTCATCAGCAATGTTGGTCGCCTGGGTAAGAATGCCGCCACCATTATCTCTCAGATCGAGGATAAGGCTTTTCATGCCTTCCTTTTGCAATTTTTCCATCGATTGCATAAATTCCTTGTAAGTAGTTTCAGAGAATTTATTGAGCCGGATATATCCAACCGTATCAGCGATCATATAAGCAGCATCCAGGCTATAAAGAGGCACCGGCCCACGGGTAATTGGGATGGGAATTTCTTTACCATTTCTAAAAACAGTTATCGTTACTTTTTGCCCGGCATCACCGCCAATTAGTTTTCTCAATTGCTGAGAGGTAATTTTTTTACCGGCAACAACAGAGTCACCTACTTTTATGATTTGGTCGCCAATCAATAAACCTGCTTTTTCAGAAGGGCCTTTTGGTAAAACATTCACCACATTTACTGTGTCATTGATGATGTTAAATTCAATACCGATTCCAAAAAACTGTCCCTCCAGATCCTCATTAACCATTTGCAATTGCTGTGCGGGAATATAAACAGAATGCGGATCCAGTTTAGAAAGGATCGTTTGTATTGCTAAGTTTCCAAGCGAATCTATATTTTCATCGTCCACATATTTTCTTTTGATGAGATCCAAAACCTGCTGCACCGGTCTTTCTTTTTCTACGAAAAAAATGCCGTTGTCCGGCATATTTCCTTTGATCCTGTAACCGATAAACATGCCGGCAATCATGCATATACTCAACAACAACGGCAACCAAACCTGTAACTTTTTATTGCGCATATTCTTCTTTGTTCTATTTTTATTTTTTTTAAGAAGGTGCAAATTTCCTCAATAAACATGATAAAATGCTAAGTGCGACAAAATTGATAGCCGACAGCGGTTCCACGAAAACAGAATGGTGTCTTTTGAAAAATAATAAACCCACTCTTCTTACTACACAAGGAATGAGTCCATATTTTGTAAATGCAGAACAGGTAGAGCAGATTATGAGAACGGAAGTTTTTCCTTTTTTGAAAAAAAATAAGATTGATGAAATGCATTTTTATGGAACTGGCTGTAAAAATCCGGCTAACCTGAAAATGTTTAAAAAAGTATTTGCTAAATTATTCCCAGATGCGGTAATTGAAGTAGATAATGATCTGTCAGGAGCTGCTAAAGCGCTTTGCGGAAACGAAAGAGGCATTGGCTGCATTTTGGGTACCGGCTCCAATTCCTGCTATTATAATGGAAAGCGGATAGTGAAAAACAGCCCTGGAATTGGTTTCATTTTGGGCGATGAAGGCAGTGGCGCCTATCTTGGTAAAAAAGTAGTTCAGCACTTTTTATACAATCTTTTTGATGATGATTTGCGGGCAAGATTTGACGCCAAATTCTTAACAACCGATTCAGAAATCCTTGAATCTGTTTATAAAAAACCTTTGCCAAACCGCTACCTCGCCTCGTTTGCAATTTTTCTTGCTGAAAACCGCGGACATTATATGATTGAAAACATCATTGAAGATGGCATTAATGATTTTTTTTACACGCACATCATCACCTATCGTGAAAGTTCAAAATTACCGGTCCATTTTACTGGTGGAATTGCTTATGGATTTAAAGATGTAGTGGTGCAGTTATGTAAAAATTACGACATGCTGGTTGGAAATATTTTAAGAAGCCCAATGGAAGGATTAATCAGGTATCATACTACTTAGAAGGGTTATAAATGTATCGATGAAACGCCAGTAGAAGAAGAAATAAGAACATTTTTCCTTCTAACGTGCAAAAGGATTAAATTTTCGTTGCCATCAAATAACCAAGCCTTTTTCGAACATATTTATTCGTTAAGTAATCCTTATATCGAAAATGTCAAATTTTTAAATGAATTATCTTTGCATTTTAAATAAAATATATGTTGGATAAAATAAGTGATGCTATTGAAGATATAAAAAAAGGAAAATTAGTAATTGTGGTGGATGATGAAGATCGTGAGAATGAAAGTGATTTTATTACTTCTGCACAAAACGTAACTCCTGAAATAATTAACTTTATGAGCAAGCATGGAAGGGGCCTGATCTGCATGCCGCTTTCTGAACAACGATGTGACGAATTGAATCTTGGTATGATGGTAAACAAAAATACCGCGCTTCATGCTACACCTTTTACCGTAAGTGTGGACCTCTTAGGACATGGCTGTACAACCGGAATTTCTGCTCATGACCGTGCGAAAACGGTTAAGGCAATCATTAATCCTGAAACACAACCAGAAGATCTTGGTAGACCTGGCCATATCTTTCCTTTAAAAGCAAAAAATGGCGGCGTTTTAAGAAGAACCGGCCATACCGAGGCAACGATTGATTTGGCAAAACTTGCCGGCCACGCAGAAGCAGGTGTTTTGGTCGAAATTATGAATGAAGATGGGACGATGGCGCGTTTGCCTGAGCTTCGTAAAATAGCCGACAAACATAATTTGAAACTCATTTCTATAAAAGATTTAATCGCTTACCGTTTAGAAAAAGAAACGCTTATTAAAGAAGAAGTGCGGGTAAAAATGCCGACTAAATATGGCAGCTTTGAATTGATTGCTTTTACTCAGTTGAATACAGGCGAAGTTCACATGGCTTTGAAAAAAGGGGATTGGAAAAAAGACGAACCGATATTGGTACGTGTGCATTCAAGTTGCATGACCGGTGATATTCTTGGATCACTTCGCTGTGATTGTGGAGATCAGTTGCACAATGCTTTGAAGATGATTGAGGCAGAAGGCAAAGGGTTGGTTTTGTATATGAACCAGGAAGGCCGCGGTATTGGGCTTTTGAATAAATTAAAAGCTTACCAATTGCAGGAACAGGGAATGGATACGGTAGAAGCTAATTTAAAACTCGGATTTTCAATGGATGAAAGAGATTATGGAGTAGGTGCGCAGATTTTAAGAAGCTTGAACATATCTAAATTAAAACTGATCAGCAACAATCCTAAAAAGAGAGCCGGTCTGC
>JAHEZB010000009.1:13182-17480 GCA_023251285.1 Chitinophagaceae bacterium
TGGTTACGGTCTAGAAATAGTGGATACTGTTCCGATTGAAATTCTACCTAACAAGCACAACGAAAAATATCTCCAAACGAAAAGAGATAAGATGGGCCATAAGATTTTGGCAAAATAGTTCAACCTCAAAGTTGAAGGTTTAAGGTTGGAAGTTGAAAGTTCAATTCGTGTAATTGAGAATCCGCAGTATTTGTTTGTTTACTGCAAATCATTCTGGCCGGAATACTTTTTAATTAGACCTGCTACAATTTTATCAATGGGTAACGTTACATTTTCTTCAGAAAAATCGTTCAGATCAATAAAACGAAAGATTTCAATAGAGGTTTTCTCTTTATAAATTTTCAGTTGCTCTTCTGTAAAATCAAATGCCTTTTCTTTCAGCGGAAATTTGATCGGCTCTAATGGTTCTACATAATAATAAATAGAAATGATCTGTTGTTCGGGGTCAAACGCACTTTGCTGATAATAATCTGTTGTGTAAAGATGCGCTCCAACTTCAATTGCCAGGTCCATTTCTTCTTTAAACTCTCTTTTTAAACAATCGCGGGTTCCTTCTCCAATTTCCATTCCCCCACCGGGGAATTTAGTATAATATTTTTCACGAATATATTCATCACTTACCAGGATTTGTTTTTTTTCATTGATAAAAACTCCGTAAACACGAACATTAAACATGATTAGTCTTTTAAACTTATTTCCCCTGAAAAAACAAAAGTAGCCGGGCCGCCCAATAAGATATTTTTAAATTCTGTTTCACTTATCTTTTCAAATTCAACACTTAAATCTCCACCTTTTGTTTTTACCTCTACACGGTTAAATCCGTTATCATTATGCGCTGCCATAAGCGCCGATGCCGTTACGCCGGTGCCGCAACTCAAAGTTTCGCCTTCCACACCACGTTCATAGGTACGCACGTAAATGCGATCTTCGGTCAGGGTTTGTACGAAGTTTACGTTGATTCCTTTTTCTGCAAACGGTTTGCTGTAACGGATCTTACGTCCTTCTGCCACTACATCGATTGCTTCTACATCTGCTACAAATTTTACATAATGTGGCGATCCGGTATTCAATATGTAATGATCCAGAGAGAATTCAACATTCTTCACATCATTCATTTTCAGGCTAATTTTTTTATCCAGATCTATTTTTGCCGTGTGTACACCATCAGTTGCCGAAAACGAATATTCATTCTTTTTTATTCCTAAAAAAGAAGCAAATTGAACAATACACCTTCCACCATTTCCACACATGCTGCCTTCTTTTCCATCGGCATTAAAATAGATCATTTCAAAATCATAATCTTCTTTATTGTTTAATAACATGAGCCCGTCGGCACCAACTCCAAAATGGCGATCGCACATTTTTTTCACCTGTGATGCAGTTATCTTGCTATAATTTTTTTCTCTGTTATCAACCAAAATAAAATCATTTCCTGTACCCTGGTATTTATCAAATTTGACTTTCATCTTTATAATTTTTCTGTTATAATTTCCAACGATTTTACAATTAGCTTCTCCACAAGCGAGAGTGAATCTTTACTGAAATTTTTATGAATACGATTGGCTATGATCGCACTGAGTGAAAGGCAATTATGTTGTAAAGCCTTACCCAATCCGTAGATAGCGGAGGTTTCCATTTCAAAATTGGTAATCCGGTGGTGGCCATATTCAAAAGAGGTAAGGCGATCTATTAAATGCGGATTGGAAATTCCCAACCGCAAAATTCTTCCCTGCGGACCATAAAAACCCGGACAGGTAACTGTAATTCCCTGGTGATATCCATCTACAAAATATTTCAACAAATGCATTGAGGCGCCAGAAATGTATGGAGCGGCAAAACCGTTGTGCAATTGTGTTTGCGTAAGAAAAGAATGAATTAGTTGTTTTTCTTCTTCATTATTTTCATGCAAATAAAAATTCATTAAATTATCAATGCCCAGGCCGTGTGTGCTGGCGACAAAGCTATCGACCGGAACATCACTTTGCAAAGATCCGGAAGTACCAATACGGATTATATTTAATTGAACCAGTTCGTCTTTGATGGCTCTTGTTTCAAAATCAATATTAACAAGAGCATCGAGTTCGTTCAATACAATATCAATATTATCCGGCCCAATGCCGGTGCTCACAATTGAAATTCTTTTATTTCCTACATATCCGGTATGAGTGACAAATTCCCGGTGTTGTCTTTCAAATTCAAGTTTGTCAAAATGCTTGCTAATTTCCTTTACACGGGCCGGATCTCCAACTGTAATTATGTGTGTGGCAAGTTCGTCAGGCTTTACATCTAAGTGATAAATCGCTCCACGTGAATTAAGGATCAGTTCTGATTCCGCTATGCGCTGCATGTGTCGTTTTTTGTATGAATAATCAGTAAAGAAATTCTAATTTTTTTACAAAAATACTTCAATACAAACGAATCGAAATTTTTGCCTTTTAGAAAAAAGAAATCTAAACAAAAATTACTTACTTTTGTGCGCTTTAAAAAAATACGGTCCTGTGGCCGAGTGGCTTAGGCAAAGCTCTGCAAAAGCTTCTACAGCGGTTCGAATCCGCTCGGGACCTCTTAAATAAGGATTACCAGGCGGTAGTCCTTATTTTTTTTTATCTATCCTTATTTTAAGTGCTGATTCTCAGCATTTTGTTAACATGGTCGTTTTTTTCTGAAAAGTAGCTTTACATAGGTTAACACGAATTTGATAGACTAAATGATAGACTATATAAAAATTTTCTGTCATATAGCTGTTCGTTTGAAAAAAAATATTTTAAACCTAGCAACTTATTATTATGTTAACGGTTAAACCAATTTGCAAAAAGAGTAAAGCACGCAAAGATGGAACAAGTGTGGTATTTGTTCAATATTGTTATGATAGCACTAGAAGGACACTTTTAAATACAGGCATTGCAATTCCTAGTCAATATTGGAATGAAAAACTTTTAAAAGTTTCCGACTCTTTACCTTCTCCATTTGGAATAGCGGCAGAATTAAACAAAAACATTCGTGAACTGATCCGAAAAACTGAGGATATTATTGATCTTGGAAGTCGTTTAAATGTAGAAGATTTGCTCTCCTTTGTTTCAAAAAATTTCGGTGTAACATCTAGTATTGAAGAGATAATAAGCAGGATTAAAAATCAAGTTGACCTCGATAAACAAAACGATCCGCGAAAAAATCTTAATCTCTATTTTCAAATTGATGATTACATCGCGTCAAAATCTGGAAAAGTTACTCCGGGAATGTTAAGAATTTATAGGAATATGAAAGAACATTTACAGGCTTTTGAGGAGTATAGAAAAAGGATAATAACTTTTGATTCCTTCGATCTCGATTTCTATGAATCTTTCATCGATTATTTGTCCTTTAGGTATATTCAAAGAAGAAGAAAAGAAGTTATTTATGGCTTAAAAATAAATACTATCGGCAAAACGGTTAAGCAGCTAAGAATTTTTCTAAGAAATAGAATGAAAAAGAAAATAATTCAACAAATTGATTTAAGCGACTTTAAAATAACTGAAGAAGCAGTTGATGCAATTTATCTTACCTGGGAGGAAATAAGCAAGATTTATAAAGTTCAGTTATCGCGCTTTCCTCATCTTGTTGATCATCGAAATATGTTCGTTCTCGCATGCCTCACCGGATTAAGGTTTTCTGATTTTTCAACGATTAAACAAAGTGATGTCAGAAATAGAATGCTGCATAAGAAACAAGGAAAATCTGATGCGTGGGTTGTAATTCCTTTACGCAACGAGGCTCAAAATTTATTTAATCATGAATTTAAAAAACAAATACCAGTATTAACGAATCCGGAATTTAATAGACATATTAAAACTATTGGCAGACTTGCTGGCATAGACGAATCAATTGAGTTTTCATATAAAAAAGGGCATAAAGATATTAAGGTAACTAAACCGAAGTATGAGTGGATTACTTCCCATACGTGCAGGCGATCTTTTTGTACTAATGAATTTTTATCAGCCACACCAGTTGAGTTAATCATGAGAATAAGCGGTCATAAAAGTGTGAAAGATTTTTACAAGTACATTAGGATAACACCTGAAGAGGCAGGAAATAAAATTAAAGAATTGTGGGTGCAAAGAGGAGAAATGGAAATATTGAATAAATAGAATTCAATTGAAAGATCTATTTCGCAAAGCTTAAATTTTCGATTTGCTCATTTACCGCAATTCTGAATTGAAATGGGTTATCGACATTGCGTAATGGATTTTGGGAACCTCCGGTTCCTTTAATTATGATTGTTCCACTGTTTACAATTCTGTCTATGATGTTTTGTTCTACAT
>JAHEZB010000317.1:0-1603 GCA_023251285.1 Chitinophagaceae bacterium
ACTATGATTTGCATACATACACAGTGAACAGAATGGATAATGAAATTTTGGAAATGAATAATATTTTAAAAGCGATTGATGGAAAAGACGAAAGAACATTTGCATATCCGTGTGGCGATATGAAAATTCATGACTCCGCATACCTTGATTATCTAAAATATAAGTTTATCGCTGCCCGTGGCGTAACGCCTGAAATGTTGCCGATCGATAAAGTCAATCTGAACAATGTCGGTTGTTATATGGAGAACGGAGCATCTGCAGAAGAAATGATATCATTGGTAAAAAAAGCCATGCAGACACATACCTTATTGGTATTTCTTTTTCATGGTGTGGGCGGCGAGCATAACATTAATGTTTCGAAAGAAGCACATAGCGCGCTGTTACATTATTTGAAACAAAACGAAAAGGAAATTTGGATAGCACCTATGATTGATGTGGCAAAGTTTATAAAATCAAAACAATGATATTTGTTCATTTGCTGGAAAGTAAAAACCGACAGCAGGAGAACCTTTTATAACATCCTACAAATTGCGCATCCATATACGAGAGAATAATACATTGAAATCCTTTAAAGAGGAATAGAAATTCTCATTATTCCTTCGTTTGTTGTCGGTAAATTTTCAAACCCAGAATTGTCATTTTTCTTCATCTTTTTACCCACTCAGATAATTTACACTGATTGCATAAGATTATTTTTCAATCTCTCTGATAATAAGCACGCGACTTATTTATTTTATCCTTAAAGTAAAGCCCTATTTCTTTATAAATACTGTAACCGTTTACAATTACTCAATTCGTGTATCCACAACAATTATAGCTATTGTAATAGTCTGAAAAGTATCATCCCAAGTGTCAAAAATGTAATCGTTTTAAAAAATTTTTTTTTGTTTGAAGATTTTGTTTAGTTTCACATTACATTAACATTAAAATAACATAGGTATGAGAAATCTAATTGTTTTTTTTTCTAAAAATTTTTATTTGTCGATCGTCTTTTTACTCGCCTCATTTGCAGTTACTGCGCAAAAAAGAATTACGGGTAAAGTCACAGACAATACCGGCAGTCCGATACAAAAAGCATCTGTTGTCGTAAAGGGCACCACTACGGGTACTTTGACGAACGAAGATGGAAGCTATAGTATTACGGTTCCCGGTGATGCTAAAATCCTGGTATTTTCTTCCATTAACATGGTTCCCGAGGAAATTACCATTGGAAACCAAACAACAGTTAATGCTTCTTTAAAGCAAACACAATCTATGCTTGGAGAAGTAGTAGTAGTTGGTTATGGAACACAAAAACGTACAGAAGTTACTGGTGCCATTTCTACAGTGAGCAGCAAGGTAATTTCGGAACTTCCTGTTGCAAGCGTTCAACAGGCTTTGCAGGGGCGGGTTCCGGGACTTCAGGTTACAAATAACGGAAGCCCTGGCACTGAACCACTTGTTCGTATCAGGGGGATCAGTTCTATTTCTTATGCCTCCAATCCCTTATATGTGATTGATGGATTTCCAACAGGAGATCTTTCTATGTTTGATACCCGCGATATAGAATCGGTGGATGTTCTAAAAGATGCTTCCGCCGCTGCGATATATGGTTCCAGAGCTA
>JAHEZB010000317.1:1613-4244 GCA_023251285.1 Chitinophagaceae bacterium
GGAAAAATACATGTTAGTCTCGATTCTTATTATGGATTACAAAATGTTACCGAAAGACTTAGCTTACTCAACCCATCGCAATTTGATGAATACGCGACAGCATACAGGGGAAGCAAAGTGCCGCGCCGTTTGGATCCGTGGGTCAATACCCCGATTTATAAAGGAGCCACGAATACTTATGGAAATAATGTAACCGATTGGCAGGATGCCTACTTTAAACAGGGCCAGATGACCCAAACAAATATTGGCATAAGTGGAGGCAATGAGGTTTCCCGTTTTTATGCTTCTGCTGGCTATTTTGATCAGACAGGCACAACACCAACTGTAGGGTACAAACGTTATAATTTTCGCCTTAATTCAGACCATAAAATTGGTAAAGCGTTTACATTTGGTGAAAATTTATATGCTGCTTATGGGGACCAGGCATATGATAATAACGAGACACAAACACGCTCAAATCTGGTGAACGTAATTAAGCTGATGCCATACATGCCTGTGTATGACCCGACCACTTCTGATGGATTTCGCGGTGTAAATTCGGTACTTGACGGCGGAGATCCTACCAATCCTGTGGAGGATGCAACAGTTAAAAATCCCGGAAACCGCACTACTACTAAAATTTTCGGGACAGCTTACCTGGAGGTGCGGTTCACAAATTGGTTGAGATTTCGATCAACATACGGTATCGATTATGCTAATGGTCTCGATTATCGCTTTTCACCGATTTTTAATGACAGTGGTAGCGTTGCAGGCTCCAGCGCCATTTTGGCGACAATTACTAATAACAGAACGGTCTCAACGGTTCAATTGGCGACTCAACAGCTTACTTTCGATAAAACTTTTGGTGATCATCATGTTACTGCTACAGCAGTATTTGAATACCAGGGGCAAAAAATCCGTAACGAAAATGGGAATGGAAATCAGTCGTCCAATGATCTTAAGACCCTGAATAATGCCAGTAATACTTTCGTTCAGACCCTGAAAGCTGAGAACAGTATTATATCGTATATTGGTCGTATCACTTATGATTTTAAAGGAAAATATCTGCTGAGTGGTGCTATTCGTCAGGATGGCCTTTCTGTTTGGGCATCTGGTAAAAAATGGCAAACATTTCCATCAGGGTCTGTCGGCTGGAGAATAGACCAGGAAGATTTTATGAAAAGTCAGACAAAAATTTCCGAGTTGAAGGTTCGTGCCGGATACGGACTTACCGGGCTCAATGGTACTAATTTGGGCAATTATCCGTGGCTGGTTAGCGTTAACGCGAATAGTGCGTATTATCCTTTTGGTAATGTATTAACCGGTGGGCCGGCGTCTTCTATTCAGGCACTGGGTAATACTGATTTGGAATGGGAAAAAACAAAGCAGCTAAACATAGGACTGGACTTAGGACTATTGCAAAATGCTTTTACCTTGTCTGCAGAATATTATCAGCGTAAAACTGATAATCTCATCTTAGCTGTTCCATTACCGCCGTCGTTGGGATATTTAAGCACAACTGTAAATCAAAACATTGCTTCTATGACAAATGATGGATTTGAAATCCAATTAGGTTATAATGACAGAGTTGGAGCGTTTCAGTGGAATGCTTTGGGTAATGTTAGTTTTATAAAAAATAACGTAGTTTCTTTAGCGCCAGGTGTACCGAATATTGAATCCGGTTCTGATGTAGACCTGACAGAAGGTTATAATGTAACCAATACAGCTCCCGGCCATGCAGTTCAGTCTTTTTATGGCTGGGTAGTGGAAGGAATTTTCCAGGATTCTGCAGCTGTAAAAAAGCACGCTACTCAAACAGCCGGAACCGGCCCCGGAGACTTAATGTTTAAAGATCTGAACGGAGATGGTAAAATCGATAACAATGACCGCACTTTTTTAGGTAGCTTTATACCAAAGTTTAGCTATTCGTTAAACCTGGGTGCCAATTACAAGAATTTTGGATTAACCGTGTTTTTTCAAGGCGTTCAGGGAAACAAAATATACAATGCTTTAAGGACAACCACAGAGGGGATGGTTCGTTTCTTTAATGCAGGTACAAAAGTATTGGATGCCTGGACACCAACCAATACTAATACAGACATTCCGCGTGCAGAATCTTCAGATCCAAATCAGAATGCGCGGCCTTCAAACCGGTTTCTTGAAGATGGTTCTTATCTGCGTTTAAAGAATGTCGTATTGAGCTATACTCTTCCGGAAAAAGCTTTACAGTCGATCACAAAAGGAGTGGTAAGCAATTTCAGAATTTATGTTTCTGCCCAGAACATCCTGACATTCACAAAATATACAGGGTATGATCCTGAAGTAGGTAACAGAGTGCCTTCTTCTACATTAAATAATGGTATTGATTATGCTGTTTATCCACAGCCAAAATCTTACCAGGTAGGAATCAATGTAAATTTCTAAAAGAATAATTAAATAAGAATATTTATAAAATCAAAATTATGAAGCAAAATATCAAAGTATTAGCCGCATCTATCATCCTGGTTACCGCGGTCATTTTTGCCTGTAATAAAAAACTGAATGTAATCGACCAAAATAATCCAACTACAGCAAGCTATTTCAAAACGGCTGCTGAACTTCAGAACGGAGTAAACGCTGTTTATTCCAGCTTACGTTCGGGTAACCTGGTTG
>JAHEZB010000318.1 GCA_023251285.1 Chitinophagaceae bacterium
CCACGTACTGTTTACATTGGTCGCTTTACTGTCGTTAATAAATTCGACGCCACGAACTGTTGCCACAGTTGACATCCGGTGCTCCAGACTTTTAAAAGTCTGAATGGCATCTCGTATTTTCTCTTTCCGGATTCCCATCACTGCCGCTGAAATGCCCGCTGCCATTGTGTTGTATTGATTGTGTTTTCCTTTTATCGCAAAATCTTCCACGTTCATTTGCATTTCTTCATTTTGCCATTTCAAATGCATCTTCGCATTTACGATATAAGCACCTTCCGGTAATTCTTTGTTCATACTCATCGGTAGTGGGTTAGACTTTTTTAAAAATTTGTTTAAATACTTTTTTGTTATTTCATCATCATCATTATAAATGAACACGTCCTCTTCTGTCTGATTTTCTATAATTCTGAATTTGCTTTTTATATAATTTTCAAATTTGTATTCATACCTGTCCAAATGATCTTCAGTGATGTTTGTTAATACTGCTACATCGGCCCTGAAATCTTTTATATCATCCAATTGAAAAGAACTGATCTCAATCACATATAACTTTTTTGGATCAACAGCCACTTGCCTGGCAAATGAAAACCCAATGTTTCCCACGATCGCACAATCCAAATCCGCTGTCTTACAAATATGTCCTGCAAGTGCCGTCGTTGTCGTCTTTCCGTTACTTCCGGTGATGCCGATGATTTTACTATCCCCTTTATACCAATAGCCAAATTCAATCTCACTGATGATTTCAATTCCCTGTTTCCTGATCTCTTTTATCAATTCATTCTTCTCAGGAATGCCCGGACTTTTTATTACCAGCGACGCATCGAGAATTTTTTCTTTCGAATTCATTCCTTCTTCAAAAGGAATTTGATTCAAAACCAGCTCATCTTTGAATGACGGCTTTATCATTCCGCCATCACTTACAAACACATCAAAACCTTTTTGTTTCGCCAGCAATCCAGCACCAACGCCGCTTTCGCCGGCTCCAAGTATGACTATTCTTTTTTTCATTCGGTTTTTTAATTGGGACCAACAATTAAAAAAATGGTTCTTCAACAGTATGAATTTAAGGGGTTAGGAAAGCTTCACAGGCATTGGAATTGTTCAAGTTTTTGAAACAGTAAACAAACAAATAATCACTTTTCTAACTTTAATTCAATTCAAAAAAAATTGTTTTCATAAAGACAAATTCTTACATCACTTTCGCATCAATTCGTAAATACTGTACTTACGTTTTTTATTTATTCAAAAAAAAAGGTTTTCATAAAGACAAACTCTTCAATCAATTCTTCATTCTTAATTCCTATTTCAAAATCTATCTCAATTTCAAAGTAACCACTGCAAGCACCATGGTAAGAATCGTTACCACCCAAAAACGCACCGCTATCTTACTCTCGTGATAGCCTAATTTTTGATAATGATGGTGCAGCGGGCTCATTAAAAAAACCCGCCTTCCCTCGCCATATTTTCTCTTTGTGTATTTGAAATAAGAAACCTGTATCATCACACTCAGATTTTCTACTAAAAAGACAAAACAAAAAATAGGAATCAATAATTCTTTTCTTACAATAATGGCAAGCGATGCGATAATTCCACCAAGCGCCAGGCTACCGGTGTCGCCCATGAAAACCTGCGCCGGGTAAGCATTGTACCACAGGAAACCAACGCATGCTCCAACAAATGCCGCGATGAAAATTGCCAGTTCACTTAGGTTCGGGATGTACATTATATTCAGATATTCGGCGATTCGCACATCGCCGCTCACAAAAACAAACACCCCTAATCCCAAGCCAATGATGGCACTGACACCGGTTGCTAACCCGTCCAGGCCATCAGTAATATTTGCACCATTTGAAACGGCTGTTACAATAAAAATTACAATAATGATATACAAGATATACGTGTAATCTTCCCAGCTGGCCGGCAATAATTTTGCATAATTAAACTCATGGGTTTTTACAAAAGGAATTGTGGTGATGGGCGTTTTCACAGTAACAAAACGATGCACTTCTCCTGCTGAAATGATGGTATCTTCTCCCACCTTATGTTCGCCACGTTGTGGAACAAAAGTGGTCATTGGTTTTGATCCCATGATCTCCCTTTTCACTACCACCGCCGGATTAAAATAAAGGGTAGCACCGATGATCACCCCGAGAATTACCTGTCCAAAAATTTTAAATTTTCCTGCCAGTCCATCTGCATTTGTTTTTTTATATGGAATTCCTTTTTCTTTTGAAATACGTTTTGCTTTTATCTTCAAATAATCATCTACAAAGCCGATGATGCCAAGCCATACCGTACATAAAAGCATTAACCGGACATAAACTTTATTCAAATCAGCAAGCAACAAAGTGGGAATTAAGATAGCAAGCAGGATGATAATTCCACCCATCGTTGGAGTGCCGCTTTTCATTTTTTCCCCCGCCAGTCCCAGTTCCCGCACTGATTCGCCAATTTGTTTTTTCTTTAATATACGAATGAGTTTTTTACCATAGATCATCGTGATGATGAGTGATAGCAAAACAGCGACCAACACCCTGAAGGTGATAAAATGGACCAGCCCGCTTCCGGGAAATTTGATTCCATTTTTTGCAAACCATTCAAAAAGTTGATACAGCATTAAAACTCGTTTTATAATTCTCCTATCCTATTTCTATTTCTTCTTTTACATCTCATTTCTCCATTAACTGAAACATTTCTGCTAAAACTTCTTTATCATCAAAATGTTTTTTTACCCCATTTATTTCCTGGTATTTCTCATGCCCTTTTCCGGCGATGAGAATGATATCTTCTTTGTCAGCCAGTGTTACCGCTGTTTTTATGGCTTCTTTCCTATCGGTGATCGAAATACATTTTCTCCTGGCGGTAACCGGCACTCCTGCTTCCATTTCTTTGATTATTTCATTCGGATCTTCAAATCGCGGGTTATCGGAAGTGAGAATAATTTTGTCGCTATACTCACATGCGACAGCAGCCATTTCAGGTCTTTTTGTTTTATCACGGTTCCCTCCGCATCCAACAACTGTTATGATTTTTTCCTGCCCGTGCCGAAGATTTCTGATCGTCGCAAGGACATTTAATAATGCATCAGGAGTGTGGGCATAATCGACAATTCCAACCACTTTTTCTTTGAGTGAAACCAAATATTCAAACCGGCCTTCAGCGCCGGTTGTATTGCTTAGTAGCTGCAACACTTTTTCTTTATTTTCTCCCAAACAAGTTGCTGCCCCATAAACCGCTAACAAATTATATGCATTGAAAGTACCGATCAGCCTGAAGTGTACTTCCACATCATCAATCATTAATTCCAATCCAAGGAGAGAATCTTCAATAATTCTTCCTTTAAAATCGGCCAATGTTTTCAAGCTGTACAGGTATTTTTTCGCTTTCGTATTTTGCAGCATCACGCTTCCGCGCTTATCATCTGCATTGCTTAATGCAAATGCAGTAGAAGGAAGCGAATCGAAAAATGATTTTTTTACCCGGATATATTCCTCAAACGTTTTGTGATAATCGAGATGGTCATGAGTAATATTGCTGAATATTCCACCCGCATATTGCAAATCATCAACCCGGTGCTGATGGATAGCATGTGAACTGACTTCCATGAATACATGCGAGCAGCCATCATTATACATTTTTGCCAAAAGTTGATTCAAACTAATGGCATCAGGTGTTGTATGTGTGGAAGGCAAAACTTCATTTTCAATTTGATTTTGAACGGTACTTATCAACCCGCATTTATATCCAAGTGAAGAAAATAGTTTGAATAATAAAGTAGCAATGGTCGTTTTTCCATTGGTGCCCGTTACCCCTACCAGCGTTATTTTTTCAGACACGCGACCATAAAAATTATGTGCCATAATTGCGGCCGCTTTTGCACTATTATCAACAACTGTATAATGAATATCTTCATTAATAATTTCAGGAATCGTTTCACACACAATCGCAATTGCGCCCTTTATAATTGCTGACTGAATATATTCATGTCCATCAGACACAGTTCCTCTTACGGCAATAAAACATGAGCCTGGCGTCACCTTGCGTGAATCAATCTGCAAATCATTTATTTCTATAGCAGTCGATCCTACTACAGAATGAATGTTTACTTTATACAATATTTGTTGCAATGATGCCATCAATTCAATTGAATTTTTATCAGTTCACCTTTATTAAATGTTGTGTTCTGTGCAAGTGATTGATAAATCACTTTCCCTCTTCCTGACGTG
>JAHEZB010000319.1 GCA_023251285.1 Chitinophagaceae bacterium
TGGAAGATATTATTGTAAATAAAGTAGCACAGAGCGGATTGAAAACCATTGACCTTGAAGACTTTTATCCAAAAGAAGATGTGGTTGAATTTGATTTAAAAAATTATTTGTTCATGGAGTTGATTTTGAAAGAAAAGGAATACCGGGAAGCATTGAAAAATATAGATTGGAGTATTTATCAAAATAAAAATGTAGCCATTACTTGTTCTGCAGACGCCATCATTCCCTTGTGGGCTTATATGTTGGCAGTTAGTTATGTGCAGCCTTATGCTGCAGATGTAATTTTTGGAAATGAAAAAGAAGCTTTTAATATCTTATTTTTAAAAAGTTTAGACAAGATAAACGCAAAGGAATATGAAGACGCAAGGATTGTCGTAAAAGGATGTGGAGATAAAAAAATTCCTGAAACTGCTTATGTTGAAATTGCCAAACTTTTGCGGCCGGTAGCAAAAAGTATTATGTATGGCGAAGCATGCAGTACAGTTCCTATTTTTAAAAGGAAATAGCAATTGCTTTTAAAAAGCAAAACACAAATGAACGGTATTTCTTTATTTGCTTGAAGAAGGAATCATTTTTCCTCTAATTTCCTTTTCCTCAATAATTCTCTCTTTTCTACATCTGCTACGTTTTCGTAATTATAAGGACAATGCCTGCAACCATTGCCACAGCAGAATCCGCGCTCTAAATGATATTTTTCTGTCAAAACCATTAGTCCTGTTTTGTCAAAATAAAAATGAATTCCTTCAACAAAATTTTCATCTTTCATTTTGATTTTCTTTTAAAAAAGCAGCAAGCTTTTCGTCATCTTCAAAAAGGTTTTTTGGCAAAGTGAAACACAAATAAAAAACGGCATTACTATTTGCAATGTCGAGTTTTTCATAATGAGTTTGAATCGCCAGTTCAGGTGTTAAATATTCTTCTGCATAAACGTTATTGATATCAGAAATCAAAGTAAGATTATACAGTTCAATAACTTTTTTTGTAAAAAAATATAAATCAGGGGAATCTGTCTTTAAATGTATTTTGGCATCAGCTTTTAAAATTTGTTGATACAATCTTAAAAATTTAGGATGCGTTAACCTCTTTTTTGCTTTAGAAAAACGAAGCTGTGGATCAGGAAATGTAATCCAAATCTCATCCACTTCATCTTTTAAAAAGTATTGGCCGATTTTATCTATTTGAGTTCGCAAAAAAGCCACATTTTTTAAACCATTTTTTAAGGCAAATTTCGCTCCTACCCACAGCCGGTTGCCTTTGATATCGACACCGATAAAATTTTTTTCGGGATGTAATTGTGCGAGTCCTACTGCATATTCTCCTTTGCCACAGGCAAGTTCCAGAATTATTGGATGGGTATTTTTAAAAAAACCGTTCCATTTCCCCTTCATGTTTTCCGGATACTCCAAGACATTCGGGAAGCCTTTTATTTCTGAAAATCGTTGTAATTTTTTTTGACCCATAGGCGGCAAATTTACAGACACCGGTTTAAAAAGTCCCCAGGGCAAATTGTTTTATTCTTTTACCGACATTTTCAAAGTATTTACCGATGCTTTAATACTTTAAACCTAATGCTCCTTTTATAGAGATTCATCTCATTCTAAATTTGCTTCATCAATTAAAAACAAAAAATAATAATTATAATGGAACAAAATAATCTTGAAAGACAACCGATGAATCAAAATCACGGCTCGCGCATCTGGAGCGGTTTATTTTTATTAGCAGCCGGTTTTCTTTTATTAGCTTATAAAATGGGTGCTCCCATTCCCGGATGGATTTTTACCTGGCCGGTCTTATTGATGGTGATTGGATTATTTGTCGGCATCAAAAGCAGGTTTCACAATCCCGGCTCTTTTATTATGATTTTAATCGGCGCTATTTTTTTCGTAGATCAATCGATTCCGGGAATTGATTTTCATAATTACATCGTGCCGGCAATTTTGATCGCTGTCGGATTGATGTTTCTTTTCCGGCCTCGTGGTAGTAGCTGCAGCAGGCACGATCGATGGCAAAGAAGGCATGTGAGAATGAACAGCGGCTTTGGAATGCCTCCCGGGAATTTTACCAATAATACCGACGCTACAACCAGCGGCAGTGAGCATTTCAATGATAATGCCGAATACCTTGATGTAGTATCAGTCTTTGGCGGAATTAAAAAAAACGTTCAGTCAAAAAATTTTAAAGGAGGGGAAGTGGTAAGTTTTATGGGCGGTTCTGAGATCAATTTTATGCAGGCTGATATTCAACATCCGGTGGAGCTGGAAGTAAACAATGTTTTCGGCGGTACCAAATTAATTATTCCATCAAACTGGGATGTAAAAAGTGAAATATCTGCTGTATTTGGCGGCGTAGATGATAAGCGTAGTTTTAATAACAGCATTCCGGATTCCAACAAAATTATCCGGCTGAAAGGATCGTGTGTTTTTGGTGGCATTGAAGTAACGAATTACTAAAAATTAATTTTCATTTTAAATTCACTTATATGAAATGGTATCTTGCAAAAATTGTTTACAGAATTATTTGTGGGGACGGAAATCACACAGCTCAGTTTGATGAACAGTTAAGGCTTATCGAAGCCGAAGACGATATGCATGCATTTCAAAAAGCACGCATCATGGGCGATAAGGAAGAAGATAATTTCCTTAACGATAAAAATAAACCGGTGCATTGGAAATTTATTGACGTAGCGGAATTACACCCGTTGGATAATTTGATTGACGGCGTTGAACTGTACTCTAAAATTTGTGAAGAAGAAAACGTAAATGATTATATCAGGAGTATCAATAGCCGTGCAAAGTATCTGCATGAAAGATGTTTGCAAAAGACATTTCAAATGAATTAAAAAACAGGCAGTTTGGCAAATTCTATTTTATCTGACAAACGTTTACGCTATTTTTTTACCGGCTGGTGGCTGCTTTGGATGTTGCTGCAATACATCATGCTGCGGCAATTAAATATTGATGAAACGCATGCAATCACAGATAGTATTGTGAGCAATGTGTTACTTGCCTTCTGTTGTTTTTTTATCAGCAACAACATGAAATATTACCTGCCGAGGCAGGAAAAATATTGGTACATACTTGTAGTAAGTCTAACACTTAGTTTCCTTTGGATGCTTGCGCAGCAAGGGGCAACGTGGATGATTTTTAAAAAAGGCGATGCTTATACAGAAGTTATTCGTTCTACCTGGGCGATCAGATTTGGAGCCGGATTTTTATTGATCAGCAGCATGAGTATGTTCAGTTTATTGTGGTACAGTCAGCAGGATCAGAAAGAAATAAACAGCCGCAAAACCGAAGCAGAAAAACTGGCTAAAGAAGCGGAATTATTTAAACTGCGTCAGCAATTACAACCACATTTTTTATTCAATAGTTTGAATTCTATCAGCGCACTTACCGGGTTCGATCCTGAAAAAGCGCGCCACATGATTCAGCAACTGAGTGAGTTTTTGCGAGGTACTTTAAGAAAAGATGAACAGCAGTGGAATACATTGGAAGAAGAATTAAAATATTTGCAACTTTACCTGGACATCGAAAAAGTAAGATTTGGGCACAGGCTGCAAACGGAAATCATTTACCAGGATGATGTGTTGCGATTTAAATTGCCGGCCTTACTGCTGCAGCCGGTTGTAGAGAATGCAATCAAGTTTGGCTTGTATGACACGATTGGAAATGTGGTCATTAAAATATCGGTGATAGCAGAAGACGGACATCTAAAGATTGAGGTGCAAAACCCATTTGATGCTGAAACTGCACAACCTTTTAAGGGGACCGGTTTCGGTCTTTCTTCTGTTCAAAGAAGATTATTTCTTTTGTTTGCAAGAAATGATCTTTTACAAACAAAAAAAGAGAACGAACATTTTATGACAAAGATTCTGATTCCAAAAATTTTGGATGGTGATGAAAATAAAAAACAAAAAAAATCATGAAAGTGATTATTATAGATGATGAACCTTTGGCCAGGGGAATTGTAAAAGAATATTTGCAATCTTATCCGGAGGTTGATTTAGCTGCAGAATGTGCGGATGGTTTTGAAGGAATAAAAGCGATTCAACAGCATCAGCCTGATCTTATTTTTTTGGATATTCAAATGCCAAAAATTAACGGATTTGAAATGCTGGAACTTATAGAAAATCCACCTGCTGTAATTTTTACAACCGCCTTTGATGAATTTGCGATAAAAGCTTTTGAATCTAACGCGGTAGATTCAAAAGCTTTTAT
>JAHEZB010000320.1 GCA_023251285.1 Chitinophagaceae bacterium
TTAAATAGAACTGTACCCCGCAATAAAGCATTTTCAGAGTTAATCATTGGTGGACCTTCGGTGATTTTTATATCGGCCAACGCTCCCAGTGGTACAGGTCCGAAGCCGGGGGTTTCCACCTGTAAACGTTTTAAAGCCTCTATGTTGTTCCGGAAATCCTGTCCAAATCTTGCATTTACTGAAAAGCGTTGCCTGCCTTCAATCGTTGTGGTTATTTGCGCGCCGCCTAAGGCGCTCTCAATTACAGCATTTACATCGTCCACACTTAAATTATATCGCGCTAATTCTTCACGGTTAAGATTGATGTCAATGTACTTACCTCCTGTAATTGGTTCTACGTATAAATCTTTAATGCCCGGTATACCTTCCAGATCTTTTTTTATCACTTGTGCAAAAGCATAAATACTGTCCAGGTTTTGCCCATATACTTTTACGCCCACGTCGGTCCTGATTCCTGTTGAAAGCATATTGATACGGTTAATGATGGGTTGTGTCCAGCCATTGGTTACACCGGGTATCTGTAGCTTGCTATTCAGTTCGTTAATGATACTGTCCTTTGTTACTCCGTTACGCCATTCACTTCGTGGCTTCAACATTACAATAGTTTCAATCATACTGATCGGTGAATTGTCTGTCGCCGAATTGACCCTTCCCGCCTTTCCCAGAACGGATTTCACTTCTGGTTCTGTTGCAAGAATTTTATCCTGCACCTGTAAAATTCTTTTTACTTCTGCGTTCGAAACATCGGGCAAGGTAACCGGCATAAAGAGGATAGTGCCTTCATCCAATGGCGGCATAAATTCGGTTCCCAGGCTCATCACCATGGGTACACTTACTGCAAGGGCAATAATCATTACACTTATCGTAGTCTTGCGCCATTTGATACACGAGCGTATTGCCGGCTCATACACTTTTTCTAAAAAGCGGTTTACAGGATTCGCATGTACTGTCCGAAACTTTCCATGCATGAAAAAGGACAACAAAACGGGGGCAAGCGTGATTACCAAAATGGCGTCGATGGCCATAATGAATGTTTTAGTGTATGCAAGTGGATGAAACAATTTTCCCTCTTCTCCCGTCAATAAAAACACCGGAAGAAAAGAAGTGATGATGATAACGGTTGAAAAGAAAACACCACGCGACACTTGCTTGCAGGCCCGCTCAATAATATTCATTCTTTCCCCCGCGGGAATTTTATAATAATTCTGCTTTAGCGATTTTTTATTTTTCCCTTTTTCGTGATTCATGAAGATTGATTTGATGAATGGCTATTTTGCCATTCTGATAAATTACTATAGGCATTTTCGCTCATGATAATGCCATTGTCAACGATTACACTAATCACTAATGCAACACCGGTTAAAGACATAATATTGGAGGAAAAGCCAAACGCATTCAGCAGAATGAAACTGATGGCAATAGAAATCGGAATTTGTATTATAATGCTTAGCGCACTTCGCCAGTGAAAAAGAAAAATAATAACTATAATGCTCACAATGCTTATTTCTTCTATCAATTTATCTTTGATATTATCAATAGCCGCTTCAATCAGATTGCTCCGGTCATAATCAATTTTGAATGAAACTCCCTCGGGCAGGCCTTTTTGCACATCAATCATTTTTTTCTTAAGCAACTTAATTACCTTATCAGCATTTTCTCCATAACGCATTATCACTACCCCACCAACCACTTCACCTTCTCCATTCGCATCAAGGATGCCTAGCCGAAGATTTCCACCCATTTGCACGGTGCCAATGTCTTTTACACGAACGGGAATTCCATTGTTGTTGCTTAGGGCTATATTTTCTATATCGTTTTTGTTTTTGATGTATCCCAATCCACGGATGATATATCCCATGCCACTCATGTCTAATTTTCTACCTCCGACATCATTGTTATTGGCGCGTACTTTTTTTATTACATCCATCATTGAAAGGTTGTAGAATTGCAGTTTCACAGGGTCAACAACTATCTGGTATTGTTTTTCAAAGCCTCCGAACGAACCGACTTCAGCAACACCAGGCACGGTCTGCAATGCAAATTTTATATACCAATCCTGCAATGCTCTTTGTTCGCCCAAATCCATTTTTGGCGCATCAAGATGATACCAGAAAATTTGACCCACACCGGTTCCGTCCGGGCCAAGCGTTGGTGTTACGCCCTGTGGTAACAAGCGTTGGGCATAATTCAATTTTTCCAGTACTCTTGTTCTTGTCCAATAAATATCCACATCATCGTCAAATATTACATACACGAAACTCATCCCGAACATAGAGGTTCCCCGGATGTCCTTTACCTTTGGCACACCCTGCAGATTACTCACCAAAGGATAAGTAACCTGATCTTCCATAATCTGCGGGCTTTGTCCTGTCCATTCAGTAAAAACGATTACTTCATTTTCACTTAAATCAGGAATAGCATCCACCGGATTGCGTTGAATATTATAAATGCCCCAGCCCAACAGTCCAATGGCAAGTACCAATACGATGTAGCGATTGCGAAGTGAAAGCTCAATTATTTTATTTACCATGTTATTTTTTATAATCCGGTTTAGTATAAGTCCCTTCCGTTAGCAGTTTCATTTGCGTATCGGTAATCTTCTGTTTGACCAAAGTCATCCCACATTTAGGACATACACCGGGCTTGTTACCCATTACTTCATTATGCATTTTGCAAGTATATACTTCACCTGTCTCGATGATATGGTGCACACCAAAAGTATCAGTTTGTGTGATTGGGTTTTGACTTTCGGTCCCTGAATTATTGCAGGAGGCAAAGACTGCAATCAGTAATGCAGAAAGGATTACGATAGAAACATTTGTTCTCATTTTAAATGATTTTAATAAATAGGTGAAAATAGATTGGAAGACAATCGAAAGAATGCCTATAACCCGGAAGAATGCCGGAAGCTAATTAAGATAGGAATATCAAATTCTAAAAACGCGGTTGAAAATATAACCAGGAACGCCGTGAATTAAAGGTGGTGCGTTGCTGCGGTTAGCTATAAAGATTTGTTCAGAAGGATAATTAATTATCTGAAATGAAAGAGTAAACAAATGCAAATAGATAAAGTGTAAAACCGGAGTGCTTACTAGATCCCCCGCAACATGATTATCCTTTACTTTAAAAAATTGATACTTTGTCTTGCAACAATCGCTCGTACCATCATGATCAGTGCATGTATTTTGTTGTACCTGTGTGAGAGTAACAGTTACTGATTTTAAATTACCACAGCAATAAAAACTTTTCAAGCTTAACCCCAAAGTTGAGATAGAGTACATGCTGAGAAGTAATATCGCCGTAATTTTTTTCACTAGCCTAATTGAATAAACAACTGTAAAAGTAAAAAAATTAAATCTTTTAAAATTTATTTTTATCATAATGCTAACTTTGTGAAATGGAAATATTAAACGCTTTTCAGTATCGGAAGGAACATTTATATAAATGGGCTTTTGGCTTTTCGTTGTTCACGATTATCTATAACACTATTGAGGGGCTTGCCTCAACTTTTTTTGGTTTTCTAGACGGCAGCCTTTCTTTATTTGGTTTTGGTGCCGATAGCTTTATAGAAGTAATTTCAGGATTTGGAATTGCTCACATGATTATAAGAACCAGAAAAAATTTCAATAGTAAAAGAGATGAATTTGAAAAAACTGCATTGAAAGTTACCGGCTATTCATTCTATATTTTAGTTATTGGCCTTGTTCTAACAAGCGCTTATAACATCTATACTAATCACAATCCAACAACAACTCTCTTTGGAGTTATCATATCCATCATCTCAATAATTATTATGTGGGCATTATTGCTTGGTAAAAAGAAAGTAGGGGATGCTCTTAATTCACAGGCGATACTTGCCGATGCAGAGTGTACGAAAGTGTGTATTTATATGTCAACAATTTTACTAGTTAGTAGTGGAATTTATGAATTAACTTATATTCCTTATATGGACAGTGTAGGTACTTTAGGGCTTTCATTCTTTGCTTATAAGGAAGGGAAAGAATGTTTTGAAAAGGTAAAGGGAAATAAAACATCGTGTTGTAAATGATCAAACCAATGCAGCCAGTAAACGAACGAATAACAATCTTTTTCATTTTGCTAGAAAGTTCAATTTATGAACCCGGTGTATAAGTAGAGCGATATTATCTCTTTGCTTTTGTGGGGTCATTGAGGTGTTTAAATGAGGAAAAATATAGGTATCTAGTGAGCATTCATAT
>JAHEZB010000321.1 GCA_023251285.1 Chitinophagaceae bacterium
ATACTATCAGTGCGATGAACCAAGCAGGCTGTATGTCAGGCAATGCAACAGCAACAGTAAATGCACAACCATCTGCACCAGTTGCACCAGCAACAAGTGTAACACAACCAACCTGTTCGAATGCAACAGCAACCATTACGGTTACTTCATCAACAACCGGATTAACCTTCAGCTTTGATCAGGGAGCCTATGGAGCATATCCATCAACAGGATATACCACCACCACAACCGGAAATCATACAATAAGCGTGCGTAATGATGGAGGTTGTACTTCAGGAATGGCAACATTTACCGTAAATGCCGCTCCTGCATGTGGCGGAATGCTGTTCACTTATACTCAGGGATTCTATCATGGAACCGGTATGGGATGCACACCAAATGATGGTGCAATGACAGCGGTGAAAGTGATACAAAGGGCTTTGCAAAACATGGGCGGACAGCTTTATCTTGGAGCACCAAAGGCATCATTTACAGTAAACTATGGCGATGCAGGGAAATTGCAATCTATCATGCCTGGAGGAGGCAAAGCAGGCAAACTGATGGGTGATTACAATTTGAATTCTAATTATCCTCCGCTCAAAAATGGCCGCATCTCTAATGTGTTGTTATCTCAAACTATCACTCTTGCTTTGAATGTCAATATTCCAAATAACGCATTGGGTGTATTCAAATTGCAGGATGGCTATTTAACCACAATGACCAAATCGGGATCGTCATGTACTGCGCCTGCAGCAACATGCGCAAACGGCGGTAGCATGAGTAGTTTGAAGATCACGAACAATTCCACTTTGATGAATCTGCTAAAGGGTAAAACTGTAAATGATCTTTTGCAGATGGCAAACCAGGCACTGGCAGGTGTTCTGCCGAAAGGAGTTAGCTACGATGACATTAGTGGAGCTGTGGATGTGATCAACCAGTCATTTGATGGAGGGCGTTATTTTGTGGCTTACAATTCCACTCAAACCACTTGTAGCAGCACTTATGTTTCTGCGCGTTTGTCAACAATTAACGAAAGACAAGCGGTGAGTAAAGATCAGGTGACTGTCACAACCAATCCAAATCCTTTCAATGATAAAGTGACATTTAGCATCAATTCAACCGTGTCAGGAAATGCGGTTCTGAATCTGTATGATGTGATGGGAGTGAAGTTAGCTACCATTTACCAGGGGTATATTTCAGCAGGCAAACTTTTGATCAACTATAATGTTCCTTCTAACTTTAGAGGTACGTTGATCTATACTTTGACTGTTGATAATATGACAACAAATGGGAAGATGATAAGAGCGAAGTAGTTTGAATAGTCAATAACGTAGGCCGCTCAGAGATGGGCGGCCTACCTTATTTATCTGATAGTATTATTTCGTTTGCACGTTTATTCAACTTGATATTCTTTCATAAACTCAATCGCGTTCACCATATCCTCATGCAAAAATCGATCACTTTCATTGAATGAAATTTTCTTTCTAAATTCTTTTACAAGCTTTTCAATTGCCGGAGAAGAAGTTAATGGTTTTCTGTATTCTAATGCCTGAACGGCTGCCAGCAATTCAATGGCTAAAACTTTTTCTACATTTTGAATAACACGGTAACATTTTGTCGCAGCATTCGCTCCCATACTTACATGATCTTCCTGGTTATTGGATGAAGAAATGGAATCCACAGATGCTGGCGTACACAATTGTTTGTTCTCACTTACAATTGCCGCGGCAGTATATTGTGGTATCATCAATCCAGAATTTAAGCCGGAATTTTTCACCAAAAACAAAGGCAAATTTCTTTGTCCGCTTAATAACTGGTAGGTTCTTCTTTCCGAAATATTTGCAATCTCGCTCATGGCAATTGATAAATAATCCAATGCAAACGCGAGCGGTTCTCCATGAAAATTTCCACCACTTACAATTTTATCTTCATCAGGAAAAATAATTGGATTGTCGGTAACAGAATTTATTTCGGTTAAGAATGTTTTCAAAACAAAATCAAATGAATCTTTGGAGGCGCCGTGTACTTGCGGGATGCAGCGGAAAGAATATGGATCCTGAACCTCAGTTTTTTTCTGTTGAAAAATTTCACTTCCCTGCAAAATATTTCTTAATTGTATTGCAACAGAAATTTGTCCTGCATGAGGACGCACTTCCTGCAAGCGATCATATAAACAATCCGGATTGCAATCAAAAGCATCAAAAGAAATGGCCGCAATCATATTCGCCCAATTCAACAACCGCTCTGAGCCGACCAAATTATACACTCCATAAGCGCTCATAAATTGTGTTCCATTAATCAGTGCAAGGCCTTCTTTACTTTGTAATTCAATCGGCTTCCAATCAAATTTTTTTAAAGCATTTTCAGCGGACATTTTTTCTCCGTTAATTCTTACTTCTCCTTTTCCAATCAACGGCAAGCTCATGTGCGAAAGCGGTGCCAGGTCGCCGGAAGCGCCAAGCGAACCTTGCGTATAAATGACAGGAAGGACTTCATTGTTATACATATCCATCAGCCGTTTTACCACTTCAATTCCAATTCCTGAATAACCATAACTCAATGATTTTATCTTGAGCATCATCATCAGCTTTACAATTTCTTGTGGCACTTCATCGCCCAATCCGCAAGCATGCGAAAGCAATAAATTTTGCTGAAGTGTTTCTAATTGTGCTTTCTCAATTTTTACATTTTGCAAAAATCCAAAACCGGTGTTAATGCCATAAAAAAGTTCATCGGAAGAATTCAGTTTTTCATCAAGATATGCGCGGCATTTTAAAATCGCTTCATGTGCACGGTAGGTTATAGAAACAAATTGTTTATAATTTAATAAGTGTTTTAATTGCTGAAAAGTAAGCTGGCTTTTGTCCAGCGGAAGGTAGTTATACGTCATGTTTTGATTTAATAACGCCAAATGTAATTAGAAAGGTTTAATGCAGAAAGCTGAATGCGAAAGTGTGCATTTTTATTTCTTTAACAAGAGATTTATATTTGCAAATCTTAAAAACTAATAGCTTCGCTTTTTCGCCATGTATAAACTTTTAATCTTCGTTTTTTTATTGTTTGTATTTCAAAAAACATCTTTCGGACAGGATACGCTACCAAAAATAACCGTAACGCAACTTGGTAAAAATGTTTTGGTTTCCTGGAATAATCCATTCACAACTGTTACCAATATTAATATTCAACGGTCGGGAGATAGTTTGAAAAATTTCACAACAATTGGCAGTGTTTTGAATGTTGGACCGGGTATTAACTGATTTACTGATCCTAAAGAATTTATACCGTCTGATCAATATTACCGTTTGTTTATTTCCTTTGAGGGCGGTTCTTATTTGTTTTCAAAATCGCATCGTCCTGGCTTAGATACGCTGCAACAAATTCCTGAAATAGAGAAGCCGGTTGCGAAAGAAGGTGCTGGTTTCGAACGAAACATGTTTATCCCGTCAAACCATGTTTATACTGGCAAAGACAATAACGTGATCATCTCATTGCCTGATGCAGCAAAGAGAAAATATTCCATAAAATTTTTTGAACCTGATGGCACATTTCTTTTTGAGTTGAAAAAAATACCGGAATCTTACCTCATGTTGGATAAAGCAAATTTTATCCATGCCGGTCTTTTTGTTTTTGAAATTTATGACAACCGAATCATTATTGAAAGACATAAATTTTACATACCAAAAGATGGGAAACCTATGCCGCCACTGGATATTAATGGTTATCCAATCAAATAAATGTTCAGTAAAAGGACAAATACGTTTGATTATTGATCTCGTCTTTATTTATTAATCTCGTGATTGCTCTGGTTGAATTGTCTTACAAAATTCTTTACAAACGGTTATACATAATAAAATAAATACACTTACTTTTAAAGTTCTTTTAAAATATTTTTCATCTTAAATCTTTTTTTTATGAAACCTTTTCTTAAAATCTGCTTCGCATTATCTGCGCTGATCCTTTTATTTTCTTCATGTGGGAAAAATAATGAGGTAGGAAAATTGATTCCTTCAGATGCACTTTTTGTAGCGCAGGTAAATTTGAAATCGCTGCATAAAAATTTATCATGGGATGATATAAAGCAAACAAGCTGGTACAAAAAAATGTATGGCGATTCTGCTACAGATGCGTGGAAAAGCAAGTTGCTGGACAATCCATCCGCAAGTGGCATTGACTTCGATGACGCGCTGTTATTTTTCGTAGCAAATGCAGGAACAGCGCACTATATAGCCGCTGA
>JAHEZB010000322.1 GCA_023251285.1 Chitinophagaceae bacterium
CCGATTACCTGATCATTATTGTTTATTTTCTTTTTGTGATAGCAGTTGGATTTATCATAAAACGAAGGATTAAATCAAGCAACGATTTTTTGGCAAGTGGACGAAATATTCCTTTATGGATCACCAGCCTCGCCTTTATCTCGGCTAATCTTGGTGCACAGGAAGTACTAGGAATGGTAGCTTCCGGAGCAAAGTATGGAATTATGACCGTCCATTTTTATTGGGTCGGCGCCATCTTCGCAATGGTTTTTCTCGGCGTTTTTATGATGCCTTTTTATTATGGCAGCAAAGCACGAAGTGTTCCTGAATTTCTAAAACTCCGTTTTGATGAAAAAACAAGAGGATTGAATGCGATCACATTTGCTGTAATGACAATTTTTTCCTCCGGCATTTCTTTGTATGCTTTGGCCAAATTGCTTGAAGTGATTTTACATTGGGACTTTGATGTTTCTATCTGGATGGCAGCGGGGATTGTAATGATCTACACTTTCCTGGGAGGATTAACGAGTGCTGTTTACAACGAAGTGTTGCAGTTTTTCTTAATCGTTCTTGGTCTTTCTCCTCTTGTAATTGTAGCGTTGCATGATGCCGGCGAATGGTCAAATATTAAAGATGTGCTGCAACCTCAATTTACACACGCCTGGAAGTATATGGGTCATGCCGATACAAATCCAATGGGAATCAATTTTATGTCACTGATATTCGGTTTGGGCTTTGTTATGTCATTTGGATATTGGTGTACAGATTTCCTTGTTGTACAACGCGCGATGATGGCAAAAAACATGAACGCTGCGCAACGCACACCTATTATCGCAGCCATTCCTAAAATGCTCATGCCACTTATAGTAGTATTGCCCGGTGTTATCGCTCTTGCATTGTTACAGCCGGCCCTGGCTTCAAAAGGCTTTAGGATTCCGTCTGATCCGAATGGTGGTCTTGATTATACGATGACCTTGCCTGCACTTATTTCCCATTACTATCCAACAGGCCTTCTGGGCGTAGGTATTACCGCGCTTATAGCATCATTCATGAGTGGCATGGCCGGCAATGTGACCGCATTTAATTCAGTATTTACTTTTGATATTTACCAGTCTTATTTTGTAAAACATAAGTCAGACAGGCATTATCTTATTGTCGGCAAAATGGTGACTGTAGCAGGAATACTTTTATCAATTGTAACAGCATACATCGCCAAGAGTTTCAATAACATTAACGACTTTCTGCAATTGGTTTTCAGCTTTGTAAACGGACCGTTGTTTGCTACTTTTTTGCTCGGAATGTTTTGGAAAAGAACGACGGGGCATGGTGCTTTTTTTGGCCTTCTAGCAGGCACACTTGCTGCAGCAGCTACTCACGGGCTTACACTTGCAGAAGGCAAAGGCGGCTGGATCTATCCTTTGTATGAAATCCATAGTGGAATGGGGCAAGCGTTTATTGTAGCTTCTGTTTCATGGATCGCCAATTTTTGCACCACAATTATTGTAAGTTTATTTACAAAACCAAAACCGGAAAACGAACTGGTGGGACTTGTATATTCCCTCACCGTAAAACCGTCTTATCACCAGGATAAGTGGTACCTTAAAGTGGCGCCTTTGGGTTTGATTCTAATTATCATTACGATCGTTTTGAATATCATTTTCTTTTAAATAAAATGCCATGTACAAAAAATTAAACAATCTTGCTTTTGTCATTGGAATCTTCTTCGTTATTATTTCGCTTATACTTATTATCGGTGGCCTGGTTTCAGAAGCTTTGAATAACAAGTTGGATTTTTACACCGGTTTTTCATTCCTGGTCTTTGGTTTTTGCATGGCTTTTTTTAACCGAAAATAATTGCTCTGCTTTCCCTTTTTATATTTTAATTAAACGCCAGTTTCAAGAGCTGCTAAAACAAAGCGATCCTCTTTCTTACCTTTGCCTTTTAAGGTCTATCTAAAAGCGAACATCATGCAACAACAATGGTCCGTTCTTTCATACGAAAAAGGAAAAGACACGTTTGAAACCCTGCACATGTGGACGCAAATTATTGGCAAAATAAAATTAGCCACAGTTCCGTGGATCAATCATTCATGGCATATTACTCTACATGTTGTGCCTGCTGGTTTGACAACGCAAATCATGCCTTACAAAGACCTCCATTTCCAGATTGATTTTGATTTTATTGATCATCATTTAAAAATTACTACAAGTGATGGCCGGCTAAGAAAGTTTGATCTTCATGGAATTTCTGTTGCAGATTTTTATGATAAGATGTTTACATTGCTTAAGGAATTAAATATCGATCTGATAATAAGACCGGTTCCGGTTGAGTTGGAGAATCCTATTCCCTTTAAAAAAGATACGGTTCACAAAACTTATGATGAAGAGCAGGTGAAAGCTTTTCATAACGCTTTACTTTCTATTCAAAATGTGTTCGCCATATTCAGGGGTAAATTCAAAGGAAAGTGCAGCCCCATACATTTCTTCTGGGGAAGCTTTGATTTAGCCCTTTCTTTCTTTTCTGGCAGAAGAGCGCCAAAACATCCCGGTGGAGTTCCGGGAATGCCGGATTGGGTCGCAGAGGAGGCTTATTGCCGGGAAGTCAGCAGCTGCGGTTTCTGGACAGGCAGTGAAGGCCTTCCTGAAGCAGCATTTTATTGTTATTTGTATCCGGAGCCGGAAGGATATAAAGACGCGGTATTGCAACCGCAGGAAGCGTATTATAACACTACTTTCCACGAGTTTATTTTACCGTATTCCGCAGTGCAGCAGTCAACAGATCCAGAGAAGAAATTACTGGAATTTTTAAACAGCACTTATCAATCCGGAGCCAATCTTGCTAAATGGGACAGAGAGCTTTTGGAAGTTGAATAAATATGATTCTGCCGCTCTTGCCATTGTATTTTTCATTCATATTCAGCAAAAACTTCATCCTCGTAGCACCAAAGCCAATTTTCTCCTGGCTCTGCGGAAATAATCACCGGATGATGCGTACGATGATTGTGTTTTGTCATGTGTGTATTCGGAGACTCGTCACAGCAAAGTGTAACACCGCATGTCTGGCACGTTCTTAAATGAACCCATTCACTACCCGATTTTATACATTCTTCACACACCAATTCTTTTGGTAGTTTCAATTCATTTATTTTTTTGATATGTTCGCAAACAGATTGATTTTCCATAAAAAGTTATTAGACTTTCAAAGATTGGTGTGAATAAGTTCTAATCCTCATTGCAAGTTATCCCGCTTTTTTGATAATATAATAAACACAGGTGGTTAGATAATTCCTGATGCCCGGAATTTTACTTACAATTGAATTTTGCTTTTTTGGCTTGAGATTAAATTTCCATTCATAAATAGGATTGAAGAGATAATGGATTTTGCCAGCGACTTTATATCCGGTTTCCTTCACTATTTTTTCAAATCTTTCGATAGAAATGCCGGTTTGCTTTATTTCAAGTAAGTCATTAATTACATGGTCCGGTTCTTTAAACAATCGTAAAACACTTTTATACAAAGACGCTGGAAGCAGGTGGAAATAGGGAACTTTTCCTAATTTTTTTTGACACAGCTGCTGATGGCCTCCAAACGGCATTTGCCACGGCGGAAAACCGAAAAATATAATTCCGGCAGGTGCAAGAAAATCTTTTAATCTCGCCAATAACTTTGATTGATCATGAATATGTTCGATCACGTCTTTCAAGATAATTATATCAAATCGTCCACCTAAACTTTCTACATCTGTGTCATAAATATCTTCTACAACAAATGAAAGTTTTCCCTTTGCAATCTCTTCTGACAACCAGTTTTCGCCATTCTTTATTCTTATTTCATCAAATTCGACGCCCACAGCGGTGCAGCTTTTATCGATAAAAGGCTTTAAGACACCACCTTCGCCGCAACCGATCTCCAATACACGCATTCCTTTTTGAATAGAAAAATTAGATTCAATAAAAGGCAGAATGTATTTCTCTGCATTTAAGGATTGAATATCAAAATATCTTTTTCTGTCCGCGTGAAATTCAAACATGTAATTGACAATTTTTCAAAAAAATTAAAATAATAAGCAGCGAAATTATCATAAAACATTCTTTAGGAATCGGAAAATCAGGCGTCGAGTAGGCAAGCGGGAGTTTCACCCGCGAGCCTCTCACAGAACCGTGCTTGAAAGTCTCCCTTCACACGGCTCTTGTTATTCTTTAATAATTTCTAACAGTACCCTCGTTCCCAAT
>JAHEZB010000323.1 GCA_023251285.1 Chitinophagaceae bacterium
GATCAAAACAGGAGCGCAAAGATTGCTGCCAACTATACCAGGCTCGATTCCCTGTTTATGAAATATGCGGCGGAGAAACATTTCCCCTCCATCTCTTATGGATTGGTAGTGGATGGCCGGCTTGTTCATTCTTTTTATTCAGGTACCATCAATTTTGAAAAAAATATCGCGGCTTCACCTTTATCTGATTACCACATTGCCTCTATGACAAAAAGTTTTACGGCAATGGCGATCCTGAAATTGAGGGATGAAGGAAAATTATCGCTTGATGACCCAATTGAAAAATATATCCCACAAGCCAAAGGCATGAAAACCGTTACTACAGATGCTCCGCTGGTTACCATTCGCCATTTGCTGACTCATAATGCCGGCTTGCCGGAGGATAATCCCTGGGGCGACCGGCAACTGGGGCGAAGTGATGCGTACCTGGATAGCCTGTATGCAACCGGGATCAGCTTTTCTACTACTCCCGGCACCGGTTACGAATACAGCAATCTAGGGTTCGCCACCCTGGGATTGATCATCAAAAAAGTTTCCGGCAAAACTTACCAGGATTACATCAGGGAAAATATTTTCAAGCCTCTTGGAATGACACAGACTTATTGGGATTATGACGATGTTCCCGCAAACCAGTTGGTAATTGGGTACCGTTATGTAAATGGGAAATTCGTAGCGCAGCCGTTATTACACAGCGGGTCCTTTGGAGCGATGGGCGGATTGATCACCACCATCGGAGATTTTGGAAAATACATGAGCTTCCACCTTTCGGCGTGGCCTCATGATGGTGCAGACAACGGCCCCATAAAAAGAAGTTCGGTAAGGGAAATGCAGCATGCATGGAATTTCTCGCGGGTTTGGACTGGTGAAAAAAATGAAAAAGGTAAGGATTGTGATATCATTGATTCTTACTGCTATGGATTGCATGAATACCTCGACTGTGATGGTGTAAGAACGATTACGCACAGTGGTGGCTTGCCCGGATTTGGAAGCCAATGGCGCATCCTGCCTGATTATGGCTTTGGGATGCTCGTTTTCGGCAATCTCACCTATGCGCCTATGGGTGCTCTTTTGACCGCCGGCATTGATTCCCTGTTAAATTGGGCAGAGCTGGAACCACGCGTTTTACCGGCCTCTCCAATCCTGGAGAAAAGGAAACAGCAGCTCATATCCCTGCTGCCCTCCTGGAACAACGCAAAGCAGACGGGGATATTTGCCGACAACTTTTTTGACGATTACTTTATCGCCGAGCTGCAAAAACAATCCGCGGAGGCGTTTAAAAAAGCAGGTGCCATTTTATCCGTTTCTGATGTCGTTGCTACCAATCAGTTACGCGGTTATTTTATAGTAAAAGGAGAAAAAGGAAATATTAAAATTTGGCTTTCACTTTCTCCTGAACCTGATCCTAAAATCCAGGCATTTAAAATGGAAGTGATGTAGTGATGGCACAGGTGTGTCTCATTCCAGCCTCATGAAGGCCAACCCGAATGAAAAGGGCCGGCCAACGACATGCTGCTTTTCTGCTGCCCTGGGTGAATTTAACCGCGAAGGCACAAAGAACAGAAAGGGTTTTTAGTAAATGCCTGAAATCTCTTTGTTTATCCGGCCTGCATGGCTTTTCAGTAAATAAAGAAATAGTGTTAATTTGTTCTAAAGACCAATACTTTTAAAAGAAATCTGGTCGCATTATTGCGGCAGGGATGACGGCAATCCTGCACGCGTTGCTACAATAAAAATAATTCCAGTTTAAATCAACAAACAATTTATAATGATTCTGAAAGAAAACTACACGCTATCCAATGGCGTTAAAATTCCAAAACTCGGTCTTGGAACCTGGTTTATAAAAGATACCGATGTAGTCCAAGCAGTGAAGGAAGCCGCAAAAATTGGTTACAGGCTGATCGATACCGCACAGGCTTATGGTAATGAAACCGGCGTTGGGGAAGGAATCCGGCAATGTGGCGTGAAACGAGAGGAAATGTTTGTTACCACAAAACTGGCAGCAGAAGTTAAGTCATACAAAGAAGCGGTTACGTCCATTGACGGATCGCTGAGAAAATTAGGATTTGATTACATCGACCTGATGATCATTCACAGTCCGAAACCGTGGGCAAAATTTCTTGAAAAAGAGCCTTATTTTGAGGGAAACCTTGAAGCGTGGAAAGCACTGGAAGAAGCGTACAAAGCGGGAAAACTTCGCTCCGTTGGTATTTCCAATTTTGAAAAAGCAGACATTGATAACATTCTGGAGTCGTGTTCTGTAAAACCAATGGTGAACCAGATTTTGGTGCACGTCAGTAATACGCCGGAAGAACTGATTCAATATAACAAGGATAAAGACATTCTTGTAGAGGCCTATTCTCCATTCGGGCACGGCGAATTATTTAAGAACCGGCAAGTATCAGCAATGGCAGAAAAATATGAAGTTTCTGTGGCGCAATTGGCCATACGTTACTGCCTGCAACTTGACTTACTACCACTGCCTAAAACCGCCAATCCAAAACACATGAAAAGCAATACAGAAGTAGATTTTGTGATCAGTGAAGCGGACATGGAGGTGTTAAAAAATGTGCATCCAATTCAGGACTATGGGGAGAACAGCAGGTTTCCTGTGTACGGGAAGAAATAAATTTAAAATCAACTTACCAAAAGACCTATAAACAGGTGAGACCTTGTGCCTTTGTGCACATTCAATTTAAAAACTCAAATTGCCAATCATATGGAAATAACAAAAACAGGATCAAAGCCTTCCGCTAAAGGGCCGGAAGATTGGTTTACCGGATCAGTGCGCATAGACCCTTTATTTGATGCCAATGATGCAAGACGTGCCGCAGCAGCGAGCGTTACTTTCGAACCGGGAGCAAGAACCGCATGGCACACGCATCCGCTGGGACAAACATTAATTGTAACCGCAGGCGCCGGCTGGATACAAAAAGAAGGTGGTCCGATTGAAGAAGTGCATTCCGGTGATGTTATTTGGTTTGAGCCGAATGAAAAGCATTGGCATGGCGCTACTCCTACCAATGGCATGTCGCACATAGCGATCCAGGAAAACCTGAATGGCAAAGTGGTTGAATGGATGGAGAAAGTAACCGACGAACAGTATCAGAAATAAAATAACCGCTGAAGGTTGATACCCAGTACCATTTAGAACATTGATGCCGATTTAGCAACGCAATTCGCAAGCGGTGCTTATCGTGTTCCATGAATTCCTTGCCATCCCGTTATTATTTGTCTGCAAGCAATGGTGGCATCGGCTGAGGTACTATATTATGAATTGGTTTGGTAGATTTTAAATACGCAAAAACCGCTTTTAATTCGTCGTCTGTCATTTGACTGAATGCCGGCCATGGCATGGGAGGAAGCAAATTCCGCGCCTTATCCAATCCCATATATTTGCCTTTACGCAAGCATGTCATAAATTGTTCTTCACTCCAGGTTCCGATTCCGGTAATACTGTCGGAAGTAATATTTGCAGCAAAAGATACGCCCCAAGGGCCTACCCATGAAGTAAGATCAGCGGAATAAAACAAGTGATTGGTTTCCATTTCTTTTCTGTGTACGTCTGGAAATGGCATGGCGGAAGGGTGACCCGAGAATGCCAGATCTTCATCTTCAACCGGTCCCATAGCAGTCATCTTTTTAGGAGTGTGGCAATTACCACAATCGGCGATGGTTACGATATGATGTCCCCATTCTTCAGGCGTACTATATCCTCCATAAGAAACAGCGGCGGTTACGGGCATCGCATCTGCAGAAGCTTCTCCAGGTTTACCGGAAGTAGTATCGCATTTTGAAAGCAGAAAAATTGCGGTGAATGATACCAGCAAAATGATAACAGATAACTTTTTCATAAAAACAATATTTTAAGATTAATTAAAAAGACTGGTCTTTAAGATAAGTTGCTGTTTACAGTAGGAGTTTGGAATTTGAAACTTAAATGTAACATTATTATTAATACAAAATATTTATAGAATTACTTTTTTTTTCACACGTATCTCACAATCCGATCACATTGCTTGTGACAGTTTCCATTCTTAATGGCCAGATTAGCAAATCGGGTAGAAAGCAAACATTAGTATCGGACAGACAACAGCCGGCACACGCACGGAATGGTGAAAATGCCCCGGTAAAATTAAGCGCTTCTTTTTTTCAATAATTTGTTTACCCAGTTATTGGTGGCTTTCGAAAGTATTTCTGTTGTA
>JAHEZB010000324.1:0-2187 GCA_023251285.1 Chitinophagaceae bacterium
AAGTTTTCCATCCTTTATTTTTTTTAAACGGATACTTACTGCATTTTTATGTGCGGCCAATCCTTCTGCGGCAGCCATTTCTTCTACAGCTTTTCCAACATTTTTTATTCCTTTAGCGCTTAATTTTTGAAAGGTAATTTTCTTTACAAAACTATCTACCGAAACACCGCTGTATGTTTTAGCCAAACCATTTGTCGGTAATGAATGATTGGTGCCGGATGCATAATCACCAACGCTTTCCGGCGAAAGATTGCCCAGAAAAACACTTCCCGCATTTTGAACTTTTTCTGCCAATTCTTCCGCCTTTTCAGAAGCAATGATCAAATGTTCCGGTGCATAAGAATTCATAAAGTCAAAAGCATCTTCTGTATTATCCATCACTATAAATCGCCTGTTCAAAAAGCTCTTTTCAATTGTTTCTTTTCTTTCAAGCAGTGGCAATTGCTGATGTATTTCGGAAATAACTTTTTGAATTATTTGTTCGTTCACTGCAACAAGAACTACCTGGCTGTCGCCACCATGTTCGGCCTGGCTTAATAAATCCGCAGCAACAAACTCGGGGACACAACTATCATCTGCATAGATCGCTACTTCACTTGGTCCGGCAAGCATGTCAATCGCAACACCATCAATATTTACCAGCTTCTTTGCGAAGGTTACATATTGATTCCCTGGGCCAAAAATTTTATCAACTTTCTCAACAGTTTGCGTTCCGTAAGCCATTGCAGCTATGGCTTGTGCACCACCGCCCTTATAAATATTTTTGATTCCGAGAATATTTGCCGCGAATAAAACTGCATCATTCACATCGCCGTTTGTATTTGCCGGAGTGGTGACTAAAATATTTTTGCACCCCGCAATCTGAGCAGGAATAGCGAGCATCAATAAAGTGGAAAACAATGGGGCGCTTCCGCCGGGAATATACAAACCAACTTTCTCAACAGGCACGCTTTTGCGCCAGCAAACAACGCCCGAAGAGGTTTCTATCTTTTTTATTTTTTCAGACTGATGTTTATGGAATTTTTCGATATTCTTTTTTGCAAGAAGAATGGCTTGCTTTAAATCTTTATCAATGTTTTTTACTGATTCTTCAATTTCTTCATCCGTTACCCACAAAGACTCAGGAGCAAAACCATGAAATTTTAATGAGTAATTTTTCACAGCAACATCGCCTTCGGCCTTTACGGTATTGATGATCTCTATAACCACTTCTTCCAGGTTCTGAGAATTAATTTGGGGCCGCATCATTAATTCGGGCCAGTCGGTACGGGAAGGATTTATGAAAATTGCATTCATGTTTTGTATCTTTTTATGAAATCATTTTTTCAATAGGCACCACAAGAATTCCTTCTGCTTCAAACACTTTTAATTTTTCAATCACCTGCCAGAAATCATTTTCGTTTACCACACTTTGAATACTGTTCCATCCTTTTTCTGCAAGCGGTACGATTGTCGGGCTTTTCATTCCCGGCAATAAGGCGCATATATTTTTCAACTGGTGATCGGGCGCGTTCATCAGAATATATTTAAAATTCTTCGCCGCTTTTACCGCGTCAATCCTTAGCAACAGATTGTCAAGGATTGTTGTGTTTTCTTCATCCAGGTTCTTATTGGCAACCAGCGCCGCTTCTGAATTTAAAACAACTTCCACCTCCTTCAGATTGTTTGTAAAAAGCGTGCTGCCGCTGCTTACCAGGTCGCAAATAGCATCCGCCAAACCAATGCCAGGCGCTATTTCTACCGATCCGCTGATCTCATGAATATCTGCTTTCAGATTATTTTCATCCAAAAACTTCTTCAACAGAACCGTGTAAGATGTTGCAATTTTTAAACCATTCAAGTCTTTTACACCCGAATATTTTAAACTTTTTGGAACTGCAATACTCAGCCTGCATCTCCCAAAACCGAGCTTGCGAACGATCTGAATATCCTTGTTTTTTTCGAAGAAAACATTTTCGCCCACGATGCCAATATCCGCAACCCCGTCACATACGTATTGTGGAATATCATCATCGCGGAGGAAATAAGCTTCTGCTGGAAAATTAAAAGCCTGCACTTTCAATTGCCTGTTTCCATTGTTCAATTCTATTCCACATTCTTTTAAAAGTTGAACAGATTGTTCGTATAATCTTCCTGATTTTTGAATCGCAATTTTTAGCATCCGGTTTTTTTTTAAATAAAAAAGGC
>JAHEZB010000324.1:2224-4201 GCA_023251285.1 Chitinophagaceae bacterium
TTTCAGTAAGCCTTTTATGAGAATATATTTTTTACATACAAATCAACACAGCTTACCTTTTGGTAAAAAATGATGATGATGTATGTGAAGAATTTGTTTCATTGAGGTGCAAAGTAAAGGATGAAAATTTGTTTGAACAAAAAAAGTTTTTGCCGATGGCTGTGATGCACGTCGCACAGCTTCGGGTTGTTGGCAACCCAGCGAACAAACAAATAAAGCCGATTTGTTTTTTTATCTTCAATGCAGTGTTCAAAAAAGCCATTCTCTTAAACCTTATTTTTACATAAATTAAACCCGATGAAACATTTGCTATTTTATAGTTTATCAACCATTTTATTTCTCGGATGCAAAGCGCAAAGCGATCAATCTTTTGTAAAACAAAAAAATGATAATACGCTTTTGTGGGAAATAAGCGGCAATGGATTGAAGAAGCCGAGCTTTCTCTTCGGCACTTTTCATTTGCTGTGTAAAGACGATATCCATTTCAGCGAACAGTTGAAAAAGGCGGTGAAATCTGTTGATGAGGTCTATATGGAATTGAAGCTTGATGATCCGGCGACGATGCTGAGTGGCATGATGTATATGAATATGAAAAATGGCAAAACGCTTGAAAGTCTTTATACGCCTGAGGAATACAAAAGATTGGAAGCATATTTTTCCGATACTTTAAAGATGCCCATGTTGCTGTTTCAAAAAGCGAAACCTTATTTTCTCGTTGCTTTGCTTTATCCGCGGATGATGAATTGCAGCAATCCTTCGGGAGTGGAAGAAGAACTGATGAAGATTGCTAAAGAAGATAAAAAAGAGATCAAGGGCCTTGAAACGATGCAATTTCAGGCGAGTGTTTTTGACAGTATTCCTTATGAATGGCAGGCTAAGGAATTATTGAAAAATATCGATAGTTTTTCTGTTTATAAAAATGAATTTGAAACGATGGTCGATTTTTATAAAAACCAGCAGATGGATTCTTTAAAAACAATGGTTGGCAAAAGTGAATTTGGCTCGGATAAATACGATGATCTTCTATTGAAAAACAGGAACAAACATTGGGTGAAGCAATTGAAAGAAATCATGAAAAATAAAAGTGTCTTTGTTGCTGTTGGAGCCGGGCATTTGGTAGGAGATGCAGGATTGATAGATCTTTTGCAGAAAGTCGGATATAAGGTTGTGCCGCTCGAAAATAAATAGCTTAGTTTTTGCTTTTTTGCTTTCCTCATCATGTAAAAAAATACCCACCTGTTTTTATAAAGCAACTATTTTCTATGTATTTTCTTTTGGCACATTTTTTAATTACTAATAGAAAACATAAACACGATGAAAAAATATTTAGTGATTCTTGCGGGAGTTTTTCTGCTGTCCAGTTGTGTGGCCAAACGATACCTGCTGCAATCACAAAAAGAAACTGCGGGCCTGCGTGAAGACAGCACGCAACTCGCAAATAGCAATGCTTCTTTGCAAACTAACATTTCTTCTCTCAAAGACCAGATTGCTACTTTGCAAAAGAACATTGATGATTTGAATGGAAAGATCTCCGGCCTTAGCAGTCAGAACAGCCAACTGGGGCAGCAAACCGCAGAACAGCAAAGCAAGCTAACCCAAAGCCAGAAGCAATTACAGCAATTGCAAGCTTTGCTGAACCAGCAGAAACAAGCATCAGAAGAATTGAAAAATAAAATGACCGAAGCCCTGAAAGGATTTAATTCAAATGAACTTTCTGTGTATCAAAAAGATGGTAAAGTATATGTAAGCCTTTCAGAACAATTATTATTTCCATCGGGAAGCGCAGTCGTAAATCCGAAAGGGGTAGATGCATTGTCGAAGCTGGCAGCAGTACTTAATTTAAATAATGATGTATCTGTAGATATCGAAGGGCATACGGATAGCATTCCCATTCGGGGCAGATACCAGGATAATTGGGATTTAAGTACAGCAAGAGCGAATGCAATAGTACGGATTTTGGTAAATACTTATAAAGTA
>JAHEZB010000325.1 GCA_023251285.1 Chitinophagaceae bacterium
AATTCACTTGCGCGCAAGCGGTCAATGTTTACACGTAACTCCGGCTTGTTGAATTTCAAATCTGCGTCAACGCCCTGTAGAATGGGGCTTTTTTTCGCTTCGTCTAAAAATTCAGGAAGTACTTTTCTTATTTTGTCAAAGTCATTATTCTGGATCACAAACTGAACCGGTTGCCCGCCACGCCTGTTCGTTGATATGGTTTCTTCCTGGCTTGCAAAAGCTCTTCCCTGGGGAAACTTTTTGAGGTTTCTGTTTACCATATCCACAATCTGCTGTTGCGATCTGTTTCTGTCCTTTGGATCGGTGAGCATTACATTAAAAAAGCCGCTATTTACTGAACCACCGCCAAAACCAGGTGCTGTCAGGCTTATCAACATTGTTTTTTCAGGAATGGAATCGCTTAAAAAAGTGCTGAGCGTGTCCATATAAGAATCCATATAATCATAAGAAGTGCCTTCAGGAGCCGTTACACTCAAACGGAACTGGTTGCGATCTTCCAAAGGTGCCAATTCAGAAGGAAGACCTTTGAAAATAAAATAAATGAGACCGAGACAAACGGCCACAAGGGCAAAGGCAACCCATTTGAATTTCATAAATTTGGAAAGGCTGTTTTTATAGCCATTTTCCATTGCCGTGAAAAATGGTTCTGTCTTTTTATAAAACCATGAATGCCCTATTTTTTTATGAGTAAGTTTTACATTTAATACAACCGTTAGCGTTAATGAAACAAACGCAGAAATAAGTACCGCGCCCGCAACCACAATACCAAATTCACGGAATAATCTTCCTACAAATCCCTGCAGGAAAACGATTGGTAAAAAAACAATTGCAAGAGTGATTGAAGTGGAAATAACAGCAAAATAAATTTCTTTCGAACCTTCCTTTGCTGCCTGGTATTTATCCATACCACCTTCTATTTTCTTAAAAATATTTTCCGTGACGACAATACCATCATCGACAACAAGCCCGGTAGCAAGCACGATTCCGAGAAGTGTAAGTACGTTAATGGTGAATCCAAAAATGTACATGATGAAGAAGGCGCCAATCAATGAAACCGGAATGTCAAACAAGGGCCGAAGCGCTAAAATCCAATCGCGGAAAAATAAATAAATGATCAGGATCACCAATACTAAGGCTATCAAAAGGGTTTCTTCTACTTCAGAAATGGATTTCTTAATAAATTTCGTCTGATCCATTCCTACATCTAATTTAAGATCGGCAGGAACTTCTTTTTTTATATCTGCAAGCCTTTTATAAAATTCATCGGAAATAGAAACATAATTTGATCCGGGTTGAGGAATAATTGCCAGCATGATCATTGGTACGCCACTTTCTTTTAATCCCGATTCTTCATTTTCAGGCCCTAAAACGACATCAGCAACGTCGCTTAATTTGACATTTACGCCATTAATGTTTTTTACAATCAGATTATTGAACTGTTCTTCAGTATTCAATTTACCAAAAGTGCGCACCGATAATTCTGTATAATTTCCGGAAATTTTTCCCGCGGGAAGTTCCACGCTTTGAGTCAGCAGCGCGTTTTGTACATCATTGGTAGAAAGTCCATAAGCTTGCAATTTATCGGGTTTAAACCAGATCCGCATGGCGTATCTTTTTTCGCCCCAAACCGAGATGGAGCTAACTCCCGGAATCGTTTGCAAACGTTCCACAATATTATTTTCGGCGTATTCAGTTACTTCTAAAAGGTTACGGGTGTTACTTTGAACTGTTACAGCAATAATTGGTTGTGCGCTTGCATCTGCTTTTGATACAACCGGCGGTGCATCTATATCCTGGGGCAATTGTCTTGTGGCCTGTGAAACTTTGTCTCTTACATCGTTGGCAGCGGTCTCAAGATCTACACTCAATTCAAATTCCACGTTAATATTGCTGCTTCCCTGGTTGCTTGATGAACTGATATTTTTTACACCCGGAATTCCGTTGATTGCTTTTTCAAGCGGCTCCGTTATCTGAGATTCGATAATATCAGAATTGGCGCCGGCATAAGAGGTACGAACAGAAATATTCGGTGGGTCGATCGCCGGATAATCTCTGACACCCAGGAATTTGAAACCGATAATACCGAACAAAACAATCACCAGGTTCAGCACAATGGCAAACACAGGACGCCGTAAGCTTATTTGAGAAATATTCACTTTTGTTCCTTACTTATTTAAAGATGAAAGATTGATTTTGCTGCCTGGCTTGATGGAAAGTAATCCGGTCGTAATTACGGTATCGCCAATTGCAAGGCCACTCAGAATTTCAACTTTTGCCGAATCGCGTGTACCGGTGGTTACTACTTTAAAATCAGCATTTCCTCCGTTGTACACAATTACTTGTTTATCTCTTGCCTGTGGAATAACCGCTTGCGTTGGAATCATAACCGCCTCATTATTATCACCCATATCGAAGGCGACTTTTGCAAAAGAACCGGCCGTAATATTTTTATCTGTATTTTCTACTACCGCATGTACTTTCAAGCTACGGTTTTCTTCTGTAATACCAGATTCTGTGGCATATATTTTCGCCTGGTAATTCTTTCCCGTTGCTTCTGTCGTAAAATTGATCACATTTCCCAGTTTTACTTTTGGAGTAAACCTTTCGGGAACACTAAATTCAAGTTTTAATTTTGTATCCTGCCTGATAGTGGTGATAACGGTTGTTGGTGTGATAAAAGCGCCTATACTGACATTCTTAAACCCAACCTTTCCGTCGAAAGGGGCTTTAATAATTGTTTTGTCGATCGCTGCCTGCAGAACCTGCATGTCGGCTTTGATGCTGCTTACGTCCAGCACACTTAGATCATAATCCTGCTGGCTGATACCGCCGATTTTTAATAATTCCTGCTGACGTTGCTCGGTTTTTTGTGCTACCTGCAACTGCACTTTTAATTTTTGTAGCTGAGCCTGCAGATCCCCATCGAAAAGGCGGGCAAGCAAAGTGCCTTTTTTTACATGTGATCCCTCGTTAATAGAAAGATAGGTTAATTTTCCCGACACCTCAGGATGAATATCGGTTTCCTCAAAAGGTAATAAAGTGCCGGCTACTTCAATACTTGAATGCAAAACAGAAGGATAAATGATATAACCCTGAACACTTAAAGCAGTTGGCTCGTTTGATTTTGCATTGTTTTTAACCGGTGGGTCTGCCTTTTTACTTCTGCTGCCGCATGACGAAAAGATAAATAAAAAAATAATTCCCGTAAGTAGTGTGCCGTACTTAAATTTCATTATATAAGTGCTGATTTTTGTATGCAAAAACGTAAGACGGTAAAATTAGAAAAAACCTTCGCAAAAGATTTTTAAGAAATTACTTTTAGTAATTGTTTCACTTTGTTGGCCACATGAATCAACTCCTGTCTTTCATTGCTCAGAACGGTTACATGGCCCATCTTTCTGCCCGGACGGGTTTCTTTTTTTCCATAAATGTGTACAAATACATTTTCAATCTTTAATACATCTTCAAGATTGAGATATTTTGCTTCCCCTTTATAATTTTGCTCTCCGATCAGGTTTACCATCGCTGAGTTTATAATGGATTTTGTATATCCCAAGGGGTAGCCGAGTATAATTCTCCAAAGCATGTCGAACTGTGAAGAATACGCTGCTTCTATTGTATGATGACCGCTGTTGTGTACCCGTGGCGCCGTTTCATTTACCAACACGTTATCGTCAATGTCCAAAAATAATTCAACTGCAAAGATGCCCGGACTCTGCAGGTTTTTTACCACCGTTAATGCAATCGCTTCCGCCTTCCATAATATTTTTTCACCAATTACAGCAGGACTTATCTGGTATTCCAACAAATTTAAATCGTTATTAAAAACCATTTCTACCGGAGGATAAATAGCGCTCTTGCCATTTTCGTCTACTGCAACAATGATCGAAATTTCTTTTTTGATCGAAACAAGTTTTTCCAAAACAGCATCTGCATCAAATCCCTTTTCTATATCCTTTTCATTCTTCAGAATTTCAACGCCTTTTCCATCATAGCCACCCATAGCGAGCTTGTGAGCCGCAGGAAAAAAAGCTGTATGATTTTGTAATTCTTCTTTTGTTTGAGTAATGATAAAGGGGGCAGTTGGGATCTGGTTTTCTTTGTAAAAATTTTTCTGCCTGATTTTATTTTTAATTATTTCCAAAGCCTCAGGCCTTGGATAAACTTTTATTCCTTCCGATTCTAATTTTTTT
>JAHEZB010000326.1 GCA_023251285.1 Chitinophagaceae bacterium
AAGCGATTTCAAGCATCGTATATTTTACAATTTCTAACGAATCTTTTGCATGGAAAGACCATTGTTGTTTGATGTAATTGGAACCATCTTTTAACTGTGCTTGCCATTGAATTGTTAACCCTATTGATCGATCTATGAGCGTTGCAGAGATAATTTTACCATTAAGCTTGTCTGAATATTTTGCTGAATTCGATTTTCTTGTTGAAGATTTTATTTCAGGAATTTTTTCTAAATCAAAATCGTGCGCTTTAATGATTTTACCATTTCTTAAGGTAATAGAAAACCAATCGAATGGAGAAAGATTCATTTCTTTTTTATTTTCCTTATCTATAAATTTTTCAGGATGAATTTGATTTTTATTTACCCGGAATATAATTTTTACTACATTATTTTCCAGCGAAATATGATTATCAGAATGTAATGCCAAAGCCTTTCCCGGTGACTTTCCGGGATAGGTAATTTGAGAAAATACATTGATTGATGCCATTAGAAAAAGAAAGGTAAAAAAAAGGCTGCGTAACAATTTCATGTTATTCTTGTTTGGGTTTCAGAGAAGTTATTTTGTAGATAAGCGATGGAAATATTTTAAAAGGTTCCTTTTATTCCAGTAAACAAATAAATAAACCCGATTCTTACTTTACACCTTAAAAAATATTTTCTTCTTATACAACCAATAACATAAATACCATTGAACCATAAATAAAACAAGCGCGGAGATGACCATGATTGCGGCTTCCGGTAAGCCGGTTGGGGATATTACTCCATTCACAATCGTATTGCTGTAATCAAAAAGCCAGCGATGTACCACGATTTCAAAAAAGAGATAAATGAAAATAGAATTCATTCCTACGATGGTGAAAAAACCGAGGAATTTTTTATGACCGAGCACATCAATCCAGTAATACAGAAATGCCAAAGCAAGCAAACACCAACCTCCGCTTGCGAGCGTAAAAGAAGAAGTAGCGATTCGTTTTATAATTGGCGTAATACCGGTAAAATCCAATGCATAACCTGCGATTAAAGTAATGATTCCAAAAATAATAATCGGCTTTATCTTATTGTTTCCGGTTCGTGTCAGCAGCCATTTTCCTGCCACGGCGCCCCAAATGGTGTGCGCAGCAGTTGGAATACAATTGATAGCCACCCAGCCTCTTGGATTGATTTTATTCATCAAAATCACATCAATATAATTTCCAAAATTATGCTGATCAGTAAACGGCTGATCGAAACCGGGGATATTTATAAAGCGATACAAACATTCATTAAGAATTAATAAACCGAGGCTGAAAAGAATTTGATAACCCGGCTTCCAGCGAAAAATGAGAAATGCAACGAGCATGGTAAAAGACAGTTGGGTCAACACATCCCAAAGTTCAAAAGACAAATGATTTCCTCTGACGGCATAATCAAACACACCCCAAAAAAACAGCCACCAGCTTCGTCTCAGAGCATGTTTAAACTGCTGAGTCCAGGTACTTCCTTTTGCTGTTTGTTTGGTAACCGAAAACGCCATGGCCGTGCCTGCAATAAACATAAACGCAGGTTGAATCAAATCCCAGAAATGCAATCCATGCCAGGTTGCATGGTCAAATTCAATGGCCAGTGAATGAAGGAAAGAACCGGGGGTTGAGAGCTTGAACACATATTCATAAAGGCCTGACGCTTCCAGCATTAAAAGCACCATCACCAACCCCCTGTAAAAATCCAGGGAAGCAAGCCTTATGCCGCCTCCAATAATTTTTTTTAAATTAATTTTTTCTGATGCTGGGGCAGTAATATGTCCCGAAAAAATATCAGGTTGATCGGTTGGTAAGGTCATAAGAGAATGATGTTTATCTTATAGTATGAAAAGCATTTTGAGTTTTAAGAATAAATATAATTATTTACAATTGTTTTCAAGTAAACCAACAAATAAGCCGCTTTCCTATTCGCTTGTATCCAAAAAGAAAGCCGGCGAACCGTCGTCTGGAGCTGTTCCAAGCGTAGCGCTCCAGTCACTTTTCGTAGCAACCATTCCTATCTTTAATCCTTTGCCGGTGAGGCCTTGAATTTTTGTACGATTGATGCTTCCTTCAAATTTTAAAATGCCTCCTGCTTCAACAACGGTTCCTATCTGGTAATAATCACTCAGTGATTGTTGGCTAAATGTAAAACTATTTTGATCACCTGTGTGATAAAAAACATCAAACCAATTATTGAGCATTGCACCTTCCATCAAAACATCAAAACCGCCATTTGGAAATAATGACGTAAGCAATCCGGTGGCCGCATTGTTATCAGGATCAATATAAAAATCAAAAATATCACCATTTGATTTTTTGGAGGCCATTTCTATATAAAAATAAATATTGGCTCCGTCATAATCGAATTTTACCTTTCTGAAAATGCCGCCTTTGGGTCCGGAAATAATTACATTGTTATTTACCGTATCCCAATCAGAAAGCGAGTTATCATCCAATTTTACCGGCGAGCCTTTGGAAAGACGAAGCACGGTTGAGCCTTCAAAAGTTTGCCCGGAAGCGGTACTTGCATATAATGTTGGCACATACTTTCCCTTTACAGAATAAGTATGAACCGGGTTTTGTTCAGTTGAAGTCGTCCCATCACCAAAGTCCCATTTGTAGGTTGTAACTCCTTTTGTCTGATTGGTAAATGTAGCTGTCAAACCGTCTACATTCACCGTATAAATCACATCAATTGATGGTCGCGTATTATCTTTTTTACAGGAAAAAAAACAACACATAAACGCGCCGGTGAATGAATAAAATAGTAATAATTTTAAAGGTTTCATGGCTTCTCTTTTAATTTTAAAATGAAATTTCTTTTAATTTTTATGGGTTCTGAACACAAAGTGGATTCGCCTGCACTTCATCAATCGGGATGTAATAAATTATTTTAGGATCATTCCAGTTTACGATCATGTTCGGATAACCAGTTGGATTTTGTGCCGGATTGATATCGGTTTCTTTTAAACCGGGTAGATGATATCCCCAATAAGTGCGGTTCATGTTTAGTTTATTCCGGTAAACATCAAAGGTGCGGTGTCCCTCAAATGCAAGTTCTATGCGCCTTTCATTCAATACAACTGTAAGCGCATCGTTACCGGTTGGCAATACGCCGTTGTACAAAGAATTTTGCAAGCCACGATTTTTCCGGATCATATCCACATCATCCAGCGCCGCCGCGGTCATTCCTTTTTTTGCTTCTGCTTCTGCTTTGTTGAGGTACATTTCCGCAAGCCGGAACATTACCGGCGAACTTAGTGAAGGACTTCCACCCTGGAATGAGAATTTGGTAATGTAATAAATATCAATACCGTTTTTTTGCTGGATATTTCCGCTACCATCTTTTAATGGAACAATGTAAGACCATCGCACATCTTCAGGATGCGCAGACATCAGATCACGAATGGGTTTGGAAGCATATTCTTCACCCCAACCTGAATTGCCATCTGAATAAAGCATCGATGAAATAGAAGCTTTTCCATAATCATCGAGATTAGTAAATGCGATACAAAAAATAGTACCGGTTCCTGATGCTGCATTTGCAAAATAGGTTGGATAGGCATCGACAGTTTCTAATGTAAATTTTCCGGAATTAATCACTTTGTCTGAATAAAAAATGGTGCTATCGTTATCATTTTTATATAAAAACGCTCTTGATAACAATGCCCAAGCCGCCTCTTTAGAGGCGTATTGTACGCCCCGCGATTGATTCATTAATGCTGCTCCGGTTTCGGCGTCTTCGATAATGGACTTGTAAACCTCCTCAACTGTTGACCTTGCTTTTTGTGCAGGATCGCTTGTTGAGGTTCTTAAAATAATTCCCGGAGAGGAAGGGTCTTGTGTATAAGGCCGGCCAAAAATTCTAACAAGATTAAAATTGCAAAATGCGCGAAGAAAATAACATTCTCCAACTAATTGCTGCGTTTGTATATCCGGATTGGAAACTTTTTCCGCAGCCTCAATTACAGTGTTCGCATCATTAATTATTTTATAAGAAATATACCAGAAATAGCGAATGTTCGTTTGTGTGGGCGAATGATCTAAAGTAAAACTCAGAAAGAAAGGATCGGTGGTTGGCTGGGCACAAACTATATCGTCGCTCGCAAAATCTGAGAGCTGAAAATATTGCCGCAGGTACATTAAATTAAGATCAGTAGTTCCATTGAATTCAATAT